>CAMLSB010000020.1 GCA_946482565.1 uncultured Lysobacteraceae bacterium
GGAGGCGTCGGTGAGCACGTAGAGGTTGCCGTCGGCGCCTGCGCGCACGTCGCGGATGCGCGCGCCCAGGTCGGTAAGCAGCCGTTCCTCCGACACGATCCGGTCGCCGTCGAGCTTGAGCCGGATCAGCGCATGGTCGGCCAGCGCGCCGAGGAACAGGCTGTCGTTCCATGGCGAACCCGGATGCCCGGTGTAGAACGCCATCCCGCTGAGCCCCGGCGATTTCGCCCACACATGATGCGGCGATTCCATGCCGGGCGCGCTGGTGCCGACGGTTTCGGGATAGGGCCTGCCGGTCGAATAATCCATGCCGTTGGTGGCCACCGGCCACCCGTAGTTCTTGCCCGGCCCGGGCAGGTTCAGTTCGTCGCCGCCGCGCGGGCCGTGCTCGCTGGCCCACAGCTTGCCGGTGCGCGGATCGAACGCCAGCCCCTGGATGTTGCGATGGCCGTAGCTCCAGACGATGCGGCGCACGCCGGGCGAAGCGAAGAACGGATTGTCGGCCGGCATCGTGCCGTCGACGTCCAGCCGCAGCAGTTTGCCCTGCACGAAGTCGAGTTGCTGCGGGCGTTCGCGGTCGAAGCGGTCGCCCTGGCTCAGGAACACGTGGCCATGTCCGTCGAAGGCCAGGCGCGAGCCGAAATTGGCGCCGCCCGGCAGCGGGTCCGGTTCGCGATAGACGACGTGCACGTCCGACAGGGCCCGATCGCCGAGCGTCGCGTAGGCAGCGGTCAGCGCCGCGGCGCCGCCCGCCGCAGGCTGGACGAAAGTAAACCAGATGCGCTGGCTGCGCGCGAAATCCGGTGCGAGGACCACGTCCAGCAATCCGGCCTGTCCTTGCGCCAGCACCGCGGGCACGCCGGCCAGCGGCGGCGAGATTTCGCCCTTCGCGGAAATGCGGCGGAGTTGGCCGCTGCGTTCCGTGACCAGGAACCCGCCGCCCGGCAGCAAAGCGACGGCCCAGGGATGGTCGAGGCCGGAGGCGATGGTGTCGACGCGCATGCCGCGTGCATCGGTGCTTGCGTGCGCAGCACTGGGCTGGGATGCATCGGTGGCGGCCCGCGCGTCGGCGTTCGGTCGCGCATCGCAACCCGGCAGGATGGAAGCGAACAGGACGAAGGCAAGCAAGCGATGCATCAGCGGTACCCCGCGGCCTGGAGTTCGAACAGTTCGGCGTAGCGTCCACCCTGTGCCATCAATTCCGCGTGCGTGCCGGAGGCTTCGAGCCGGCCTTCGGCGAGGACGAGAATGCGGTCGGCCATGCGCACGCTGGAAAAGCGGTGCGAGATCAACACCGCGGTGCGCCGGTCGGACAGCTCGCGGAAGCGCTGGAACACCTCGAACTCGGCGCGCGCGTCGAGCGCGGCGGTCGGTTCGTCGAGGATCATGACCTGCGCGTCGCGCATGTACGCACGGGCAATCGCGATCTTCTGCCACTGGCCGCCCGACAGGTCGACGCCGGTCTTGAAGCGGCGGCCGATGAGCTGGTCGTAGCCGTCCGGCAGGCCCGCGACGACTTCGTCCGCGCCGGAGCGGTGCGCGGCAGCGGCGATGCGCGCGCGATCGGTCATGTCCGCGACCTGGCCGACGCCGATGTTCTCGCCGGCCGTCAGGTGGTAGCGCACGAAGTCCTGGAAGATCACGCCGATGTTGGCGCGCAGGTCCTCCAGCGCGTAGTCGCGCAGGTCGCGGCCGTCGAGCAGGATCCGGCCTTCGTCCGGGTCGTACAGGCGCGCCAGCAGCTTCACCAGCGTGGTCTTGCCGGCGCCGTTCTCGCCGACCAGGGCGAGCACTTCGCCCGCACGCAACTCGAAATCGAGGCCGCGCAGCGCCCAGCGCGCCGCGTCCGGATAGCGGAAACCGACGTTCTCGAACACGAAGCCGCGCGCGATCGGCTGCGGCACCGGCACGGCGTCGGGCTTCGAGCGGATTTCCGCCTGGATCTCGAAGAACGAGTACAGGTCGTCGAGGTAGAGCGCCTGCCCGGCGACCTGCGAGAAGCCGACCAGGAGCCCTTCGAGCAGTTGCCGCAGCCGCCGGAAGCTGCCTGCGAGGAAGGTCAGGTCGCCGATGCTGAAATCGCCGCGCACCGTGCGCCAGGCGATGTAGGCGTAGGCGACGTAGTAGCCGAGCGTGCCCAGCGCCGACAGCAGCGTGCCCCAGAACGCGCGCTTGCCCGCCAGCGCCTTGTTGGCAAGGTAGAACTTGTCCGACAGCTCGCGGAAGCGCGCGATGAAGAAGCGGTTGAGGTCGAAGATCTTGACCTCCTTCGCCGTCTCCACGCTCGCGCCCATCTGCCGCAGGTATTCGAGCTGGCGCCTCTCGGGGGTCCACGCGAAGTTGAGCGTGTAGTTCAACGCGTTGAAATGCGCCTCGCCGACGAAGGCGGGGATCAGCGCGATTGCGAGCAGCACGATCAGCCACGGCGCGAACACCAGCAGGCCGGCGGCGAAGCTGACCACCGTCACGATGTCCTGCGCCTGGCCGAACAGCTGGCTCAGCAGGCCCATGCGGCCCATCGTCTGGCGGCGCGCGCGGTCGAGCTTGTCCTGCAGGTCCGGATCCTCGAAGTCCTCGAGGTCCAGCGTCGCGGCGTGCTCCATCAGCCGGATGCTGGTGGCGTTGGTGAAGCGCTCCGAAAGCAATCCGTCGAAGTAGTTGACCAGGCGGCCGGACAGGTCCGAGGCGATGGCCAGCGCGAATTCGGCGCCGAGCAACAGCGCCAGGTGATCGAGCGCGCCGCCGTGCCAGGCGCTGGCGAGATCCGGCAGCATCGTGGCCGTTCCGTTCGAATGCAGGCCGACGAGTCGGACGGCTTCGTCGATGATCAGCTTGCCGATGTACAGCGTCGCGATCGGCATCAGCGCGCGCAGCAGGCGCAGGCCGAGGCTGGCCAGGGTCAGCGCGCGGCTGGTCGCCCAGATCTCGCGCAGGAACGGCGGCAGGTTCCGCAGCGCGCCGACGCGGTCGCGCAGGCTGGGGCGGGTGCCGGGCGGCGACGCGGGGGCAGGCGCCATTTCAGCCCCACCAGAACGCGGCGGCGATGATGGCGTACACGGCGATCAGCGCCGCGCCCTCGATCCAGTTCGATTCGCCGTCGAAGGTGATGAAGGCGCTGATGATCACCGCCAATGCCACCGACACCACCAGCATCGGCGGGAACACCAGCGTCAGCGGCGCGAACCCGAGCACGTGCGAGGCCAGCACCAGCACCGGCGCGAGCACCAGCGCGATCTGCAGCGGCGAGTTGATCACCACCGAGAATGCGTACTCGGAGCGGCCGGCGGCGGCGAGCTGGATGCCGACGACGTTCTCCACGGCATTGCCGGCGATGGCGACGATCACCAGGCCCGCGAATGCCTCGGAGATGTGCAGCGCGGACATCGCCGGCGCCAACGCGTCGACGAACCAGTCCGACACGAATGCCGACAGCACCGAGGCGCAGGCGAGCATGCCGATGGCGAGCGCGAGCGGCCAGCGCGGCGCCGCGTGCTGCATCGCCGGCGTGGCGGCCTCGTCGCGGTCGCGGCGCAGCAAGGCAGGCAGGGTGAGGACGAACAGTGCCAGCAGCACCACCGACACGATCATCGACAGCGCGTCCTCGTGGCCGGCCGCGGGCGCATGCACGTAGTAGGCGAGGGACGGCAGCACCATCGCGACCACCGACAGCACCATCAGCACGATCGTCGACCGCGCGCGCTTCGAATCGATCTGCTGCGAGCCGTGCTTCAGGCCGCCGACCACGAAGGCCAGGCCCATCACCAGCAGCAGGTTGGCGAGGATCGACCCGATCAGCGCGGCCTGGACCACCGCGACCAGCCCGGCCTTGAGCGCGAACAGGGCGATGAACAGTTCCGGCAGGTTGCCCAGCGCCGACTGCAGCACGCCCGTGGCCCCGGCGCCGAAGCGGTCGCCCATCTGCTCCACGCTGCGCCCGACCAGCGAGGCCAGCAGCGCCACCGCCGCCGCGCAGCTCAGGAAGGCGAGCACGGGTCCGGCGCCCAGGAAGTGGGTCGCGCCCGCGCCGGTGGAGGCGATCGCGGCGCCGCCGAGCACGACCAGGTCGGAACGGGTGAACGTGCGTCCGGCTGTCGCGTGGCGGGCGGTCATGCCGCGATTGTGCCTGCCCGGCCGCTCAAGGTGTCGTCATGGGGCCGAAGCGGACACCCGCCAGACGGTGTCGCCGACATCGTCGGCGACGAGCAATGCGCCGTGGCGGTCGATGGCCACGCCGACCGGCCGGCCGCGCGCTTCCCCGTTGTCGCCGAGGAAGCCTGTGAGCACGTCCACCTGCGGACCGGTGGGCATCGCGCCATGGAAAGGCACGAACACGACCTTGTAGCCGGCGGGTGGCTTCCGGTTCCAGGAGCCGTGCAGGCCGACGAAGGCGCCGTCGGCGAACGTCGCCGGAAGCGCGCCGGCGCTCGCCTTGTTCGCGAACACCAGGCCCAGCGGCGCGACGTGCGTTCCCAGCGCGAAGTCGGGCGCGATGGCTTTCGCGACCAGGTCGGGGCGCGGCGGCTGCACGCGCTTGTCGATGTGCGGGCCGTAGTAGCTGTACGGCCAGCCATAGAACGCACCGCGCTTCACCGACGTCAGGTAATCGGGCACGAGATCGCTGCCGAGTTCGTCGCGCTCGTTCACCACCGTCCACAAGATGCTCTTGCGCCAGCCCATGCCGTTGGGATTGCGCAAGCCCCCGGCGAATTCGGTGGCCCGGCCCGTCGCCGGGTCGATTTCGAGGATCAATGCGCGGCCCGCTTCCGCATCGATGCCGTTCTCCGCGACATTGCTGTTGGAGCCAACGGTGACGTAGAGCCGTCGCCCGTCGGGACTGGCGATGACGTTCTTCGTCCAGTGATGGTTGATCGGGCCGGCGGGCAGCGTGGCGACGCGTTCGGGCGCGGCGGTCGCGTGGACATCGCCGGCATGCCATGGCACGCGCAGCAGCGCATCCGTGTCGGCAATGTAGAGCGTGCCGCTGCGTCCATCCTTGCCGGCAACCAGTGCCATGCCGAACGGCGAGACGAGCTTGTCCAGGAACACCTCGCGGGTTTCCGCGACGCCGTCGCCATCGGCATCGCGCAGCAGGGTGATGCGGTTGGCGCTCGGCGTGGCCGCGCCGGCATAGGCCATGGCCTTGTCCATGATCTTCGCCTTCAGCGAGTCGTCGTCCTTCGGGCGGTCCGGTGCGTTGGTCTCCGCCACGAGCACGTCGCCGTTGGGCAGTACATGGACCCAGCGCGGGTGGTCGAGTCCCGCCGCGAACGCGTTGACGCGCAGCCCGGCAGCCGGCGTGGGCGCTTCGCCCGCGGGCCAGCCGGTCGCCTTCGCGATCTTGACGGTGGGGAGGAGCGTGCGTTTCGGCGGTGGCAGCACCGGCGCGGGGCCGGTGCCCGCATCGAACGGCAGCCGCGCGCGCTCCCCGCAGCCGCCGAGCAGCAGCGCGATGGCGAGGAGGCAGGGCGACGGCCTGGCGGTCATGGACCCGCTCAGAACGCGGCGATGCACAGCAGCAGGAAGCCGGTCACCGCCAGTGCGGCGTGCCCGATCATCAACCCGACCGGCAGCGGTCGCTGCCGCCACTGCCACAACAGGTTCATCGCAGCGCCACCGGCCGCGGCCACGACGAAGAGCAGCAGCGCCCAGCCCGCGGGCGACGGCACGCCGACCATCACCGCCGCGTAGGCGACGAGGGTGAGGGCAGCCGCCGCCAGCAGGCCATGCAGCATCGAAAGCCAGGCGGGTGGGTTGCGCCGCGCAAGCAGGCGGATGCCGGCCATGGCGAGTCCGCCGGCGGCGGCGATCGCGAACAGCACGACGGCGGCCTGGAGCATCGAGATCGCGTCCATGGAGTCTCCATTGCGTTAATCCCGATCCTCCTGCCGCTGCGGTGAGCACCGCGTGTACCGGGTAAAATGCGCGTTTCCGCCCGCCAGAACCCCGCCGTGCCCGCCAATACGCCCGCCGCCCCCGCGTCCTTTGCACATGCGTCCATCCGCCAGGAAGACCTGATCCAGTCCGTCGCCGACGCGCTGCAGTACATCTCGTACTACCACCCGGTCGACTACATCCGCGCGCTGTCGGATGCGTACGAGCGCGAGGAATCCGCGGCGGCGAAGGAGGCGATGGCGCAGATCCTGATCAACTCGCGGATGTGCGCGGAAGGCCATCGCCCGATCTGCCAGGACACCGGCATCGTCACCGTGTTCCTCGAGATCGGCATGGGCGTGCGCTGGGACGACGCGACGATGGGCGTCGAGGACATGGTCCACGAGGGCGTGCGCCGCGCCTACAACCATCCGGACAACAAGCTGCGCGCGTCGGTGCTGGCCGATCCCGCAGGCAAGCGCATCAACACGAAGGACAACACGCCGGGCGTGGTCAACGTCAAGGTCGTGCCGGGCAACTCGGTGGACGTGATCGTGGCGGCCAAGGGCGGCGGCTCCGAGGCCAAATCCAAGTTCGCGATGCTCAATCCCTCGGATTCGATCGTCGACTGGGTGCTGAAGACGGTGCCGACGATGGGCGCCGGCTGGTGCCCGCCGGGCATGCTCGGCATCGGCATCGGCGGCACCGCGGAGAAGGCGATGCTGCTGGCGAAGGAAGCGCTGATGGAGGAGATCGACATCCAGCAGCTGATCGCGCGTGGCCCCGCGAACCGCGCCGAGGAACTGCGCATCGAGCTGTTCGAAAAGGTCAACGCGCTCGGCATCGGCGCGCAGGGCCTGGGCGGCCTGACCACCGTGCTCGACGTCAAGGTAAGGGATTATCCGACGCACGCGGCCAACCTGCCGGTGGCGATGATCCCGAACTGCGCCGCGACGCGCCATGCGCACTTCACGCTGGATGGCAGCGGCCCGGTGATGCTGGACCCGCCGTCGCTGGAGGACTGGCCGAAGCTGACCTACGACGCGTCGAAGGGCCGCCGCGTCGACCTCGACACGCTCACGCGCGAGGACGTCGCGGGCTGGAAGCCCGGCGAAACGCTGCTGCTCAACGGCAAGCTGCTCACCGGCCGCGACGCCGCGCACAAGCGCATCGTCGGCATGCTCGACAAGGGCGAAGCACTGCCGGTCGACCTGCGCGGCCGCTTCATCTACTACGTCGGCCCGGTCGATCCGGTGCGCGACGAAGTCGTCGGGCCCGCCGGCCCGACCACCGCGACGCGCATGGACAAGTTCACCGAACAGGTACTCGACCAGACCGGGTTGCTTGGCATGGTCGGCAAGGCGGAGCGCGGCCCGGTCGCGATCGAGGCGATCCGCAGGCACAAGTCCGCGTACCTGATGGCGGTCGGTGGCGCGGCCTACCTCGTGTCGAAGGCGATCAAGGCCGCGCGCGTCGTGGCGTTCGAGGACCTGGGCATGGAGGCGATCTACGAATTCACCGTGCAGGACATGCCGGTGACCGTCGCCGTCGATTCCACCGGCGAGTCCGTGCATGCGACCGGGCCGCGCGAGTGGCAGGCGCGCATCGGCAAGATCCCCGTCCTCGTCGCGTAGGAGTTCGCTTCGGGGCGGGGCGCCGGAAGCGTGCCGGTACTTCCGGGGGACGCCGCAAGTACGTCCATGTAGGCTCGTCGGCGGCATCCATGCCGCCGAAGCCCCCGGAAGTCCCATCACGTTGCCGGCGCCTCCCCAAGCGCGATCCAGCTGCTTCGTTGGGGAAGAGCAGCAGCAGATAGCAGGGTTTCGAAGCACCCATTGCGTCCTGCACGCTTCCACCGCCTCCGCCAGGCGCGTTGTTCTGGCTCCTGCCAACGAAGCGGGGAGCGTCGCTTGGCGCGGCGGCGTGAATGCGTGTATGTGGGCCGAGCGGGCCATGGATGGCCCGCGCCCGCGGAGTGAGTCCTGGACGACTCGTCGACGCGGCGGACCACATACACGTATTCGCGTCGCCCAGCCCCGGAGCGAACACCCTGATTCCACATAATTGGAACGCTGCGTGCGCGAGGATGGACTTGGACAAGCCCGCCACCGGGCCCATCCTTGGAGCCAGGCACACCAGGAGTCCGCCATGGACCGCAGCACCACCAGTCCCGCCAGCGCCGCCCGCATCGTCCGCAGCCTGCGCGGCATGCCCGCGTCCGACGGCGCCGGCGTCAAGCTCACCCGGGTCATTGGTTCGCCCGAGCTCGACATGCTCGATCCGTTCCTGTTGCTGGACGAGTTCGGCACCGACCGCGCCGAGGATTACCTCGCGGGTTTCCCGAGCCATCCGCATCGCGGGTTCGAGACGGTCACCTACATGCTCGACGGACGCATGCGCCACAAGGACAACCACGGCAACGAGGGCCTGCTGGTCCCCGGCAGCGTGCAGTGGATGACCGCCGGCCGTGGCCTGGTGCATTCGGAGATGCCCGAGCAGGAGGAAGGCCGCATGCGCGGCTTCCAGCTGTGGGTGAACCTGCCGGCCAGCGCGAAGATGACCGATCCGCGTTACCAGGAGTTCGCGCCCGACCGCATTCCGCTCGCGGCGCCCGCGCCCGGCGTCGCGGTGAAGGTGATCGCGGGAAGCGTTGCCGATGCCGATGGCGGCATCGTGCGCGGTCCGATCGAGCAGCCGGCCACGGATCCGCTGTACCTGGACATCGCACTCGAGCCGGGCGCGACCTGGCAGCACGCGCTGCCCGACGGCCACAACGCGTTCGCCTATGTGTTCGAGGGCGATGCGAGCGTCGGCGAAGGCGAGAGTGCGCGGCCGCTGGCCACGCACGAGCTCGGCGTGCTCGGCGGCGGCGATGCGTTCGTCGTGCGCGGCGGCGCGCAGGGTGCGCGGCTGATCCTGGTCGCGGGCCGGCCGTTGCGCGAGCCGGTCGCGCGCCATGGGCCGTTCGTGATGAACACCCGCGAGCAGATCATGCAGGCGTTCGTGGACTTCCAGGAAGGCCGGTTCTAGCAGGCCGGCCGCAAACCCGCGTCAGTCGGCGATCCCCGCGCCGTTGAAGTGCAGGCGCCCCACCAGCTGCAGCCGCGCGGGCAGCTCGGTGGGCGAGGGCGCCTGCAGCCAGATGTGCACCTGCCGACCGTCGGTGAGCTCGACATTGGTTTCGCGCGCCTCCACGCCGGGGGAGGCCGCGATTTCGGCGCGATACCAGGTGACCTCGTGGCCGTCGATCGTGAAGTTGCGCTCGGCGCGGTTGCGCCGCACCGGGTCGAAGCTGCGTTCGGGCGTGATGTACAGCCCGAACGCCTCGCTGCCGTCGGCGAACAGGGCGCGGCAGAAGTCGCCGGCGTCGGAACCGCGCGCTTCCCACGTGAGCCCGGCGTCCGCCGGCAACTGCGGGCAATTCCCGGCGGTGGCGGCGTCCTGGGCGCATGCGGCGCCGGCCATGAGCAGCAGCGGCAGGCAAAGCGACAGGTTGGCGATGGTCCGTTGCATTGGATCGTCCTCCTAGGCAGGCAGCGGGATGAATTCCTGGTCGTCGCCAGGCACCTTGCCGAACCGGCCTTCCTGCCAGTCGCGCTTGGCCTGCTCGATGCGTTCTTCCGACGACGAAACGAAGTTCCACCACAGCCGTCGCGGGCCGTCCAGCGGCTCGCCGCCGAACAGCATCGCCTTCAGCGGCGTGCGCGCGCGCAGCACCGGTCGCGTGCCCGCATCGAGCACCACCAGGTGTTGCCCGGGGATGTCGGCGCCGTCGAGCTGCGCGTTGCCCGCGAGCACGTAGAGCGCGCGCTCCGGGTGCGAGGCCTCGATCGCGAGTTCCGCATCCGGTGCAAGGTCGATGGCGACGTTGAGCGTGTCGGCGAACACGCGTACCGGCGATTCCATGCCGAAGCCGCGCCCCGCGATCGACCGCAGCAGCGCGCCGCCATGGCGCGCCTGCGGCAGCGTCGAGGCGGGATGGTGGTGGAATTCCGGCGCGGTTTCCTCGTGCGCCTTCGGCAGCGCCACCCACGTCTGCATGCCGTGCAGCGGGTGTTCGCCTTCGCGCAGGACCGCCGGCGTGCGTTCGGAATGGGCGATGCCGCGCCCCGCGGTCATCCAGTTGACGTCGCCCGGCGCGATGTCCTGCACGCTGCCGAGCGTGTCGCGATGGGTGATCGTGCCCGCCCACAGGAAGGTCACGGTGGCCAGGCCGATGTGCGGGTGCGGCCGCACGTCGATGCCATGGCCCGGCGCGAACACGGCCGGGCCCATGTGGTCGACGAACACGAACGGCCCGACGCTGCGCGCCTGCAGCGAGGGCACCGCGCGCCGCACCTGGAAACCGCCCAGGTCGTGCACGCGTGGCGCGATCACCAGGCTCACGGCTTGCGCGCCTCGAGCGTGAGTTGCGCCACGGGCGCGCTGCCGCGCTCGAGCCCGGCCAGCACCAGCACGTGGCTGCCGATGGGGTGCGATTTGTCGCCCTTGCCCGTGTGCAGGCTGAACGCGTCGGTGCCGCCGCCGTCCGGGCGCCATTCGAACGCGACTTCCGCGTCGCCGGCCCACACGCATTGCACGTCGGGCTTGCAGCGCGAGTCGTTGGCTACCTTCACGTAACGCAGCGTGCCTTCGCTGGTGACCGACACGGCGTCGCCGGGCTTCATGCGGAAGCTGTCGCCGTCGGAGAGGCGCGGGCCGCCGATGCGGACGCCGGTGGCCGCCGCGCTGCACGCGGCGAGGACCAGCACGGGAATGGCGATGACACTGCGCAGGCGGGCCATGGCGGCGCTCCGTCGGGCGGGATTGACCCCAGTCTAGCCATCCCGGCGCGCGGATGGGGCGGATCCGCCGCGAAACGGGCTCAGGTGTCGCGGCTTCCCGCGTCGCCGATGGCGTCGCCGGCCGCGGCGAGCCGCGCCGCGAGCCGGATCGGCTCGGGCAGTCGCCCGGTGGTGACGTAGCGCATCACCAGCTGCGCGGCCGCCGTCATCGAGACCCGGTGGCCCGGCGACACCACCAGCGCTTCCCGGCCCGGCGCGCTGCGCAGCAGCCAGCCGACGTGTTCGCCGTGGTCGCGCAGCGGCGTGTGCGCACCGCGGATCTCGTGCAGCGACGCCGCGGTGCCAAGCAGCGCCGCGTCGGCGACGCCGATGCTCGGCAGGTCCGCCGCGACGCCGAAATGCGCGGCGATGCCGAGGCGCCGCGGATGCGCGATGCCGTGGCCGGCCACGAACGCGAGGTCGGGACGGCGCGGCAGTTGCGCAAGCGCCTCGCACAACGCAGGCAGCGCACGGACGCCGAGCAGGTCCGGCGCGTCGAGCCCTGTGGTGGCCACCGGTACCTCGACGACGCGTTCGTCGAGGACTTCCAGCGTATCGGCGTCGAGCAGCACCGTCGCGACGCGCGCGATGCGCCCTTCGTCGTCGAAGCGCGCGTCGAAACCCGCGACCGTGCGCAGCGGCTGGGCGAAGTCGTCGCGCTTGCGCAGGCGTTGCGCGATCTCGGCCTGCTGCGCGCGCGCTGCCGCGCTGCCATCGTCTTCGTCGCTGTCCTCGCGCGCGCTCACGCCGGCCCCAGTGCGGCGAGCAGCCCGCGTGCCGCCTGCAGCCGCATGGCGGCATCCGGCAGGTCGAGCTTGATCCGCAGCTTCTCCGGCCCTTCCATCGCGTAGTGGCGCGGCTGCTTCTGGATCAGCTGGATCACCGTCATCGGATCCACGCGCGGCTTCGCCTCGAACTGCACGCGCCCGCCGGCGGGTCCCAGGTCGAGCTTGCGGATGCCCAGGCGCGTCGCGTCGTGGCGCATTTCGGCGAGGGCGAACAGGTGCTTCGCCGGATCCGGCAACAGGCCGAAGCGGTCGATCATCTCCACCTGCAACTCGCGCAGCTCGCCCGCGTTGCGCGCGGAGCTGATGCGCTTGTACAGCGTCAGTCGCGTGTGCACGTCGGGCAGGTAGTCCTCGGGGATCAACGCGGGGACATGCAGTTCGACCTCGGCGCCGTGTGCGGCCGGCGCGTCCACGTCGGGCAGCTCGCCGCGACGGATCGACGCGACCGCGCGCTCCAGCAGTTCGGTATAGAGGCTGAAGCCGACCTCGGCCATCTGCCCGCTCTGGTCCTCGCCGAGCAGCTCGCCGGCGCCGCGGATTTCCAGGTCGTGCGTGGCCAGGGTAAAGCCGGCCCCGAGTTCGTCCATCGACGCGATCGCCTCCAGCCGCTTGCGCGCATCGGAAGTGATCGAGCGCTTGTCCGGCACCAGCAGGTACGCGTAGGCGCGATGGTGCGAGCGCCCGACGCGGCCGCGCAGCTGGTGCATCTGCGCCAGGCCGAGCTTGTCGGCGCGGTCCATGATGATGGTGTTGGCGTTCGGGATGTCGATGCCCGACTCGATGATCGTCGTGCACAGCAGCGTGTTCGTGCGCTGCTTGTGGAAATCGAGCATCACCCGCTCCAGTTCGCGTTCCGGCATCTGGCCGTGGGCGACGCCGATGCGCGCTTCCGGCACCAGCTCCTGCAGCTCGCGCTGCAGGCGCCCGATCGACTCGACGTCGTTGTGCAGGTAGTACACCTGGCCGCCGCGCGACAGCTCGCGCTGGAATGCCTCGCGCACCTGCGCGCCGTCCCACGGCACGACGAAGGTCTGCACCGCCATGCGATGCGCCGGCGGCGTGGCGATGATCGACAGGTCGCGCAGCCCGGCCATCGCCATGTTCAGCGTGCGCGGGATCGGGGTGGCGGTCAGCGTCAGCAGGTGCACGTTCGCGCGCAGCGCCTTCAGCGCCTCTTTCTGGCGCACGCCGAAACGCTGTTCCTCGTCGACGATGACCAGGCCCAGGTCCTTGAACTTCACGTCCTTCTGGAGCAGCCGGTGGGTGCCGACGATGACGTCGATCCTGCCTTCCGCGAGCTTCTCGAGTTCGGCCTTGATCTCCTTCGTCGACTTGAAGCGCGACAGCACTTCCACCTTCAGCGGCGAATCGGCGAAGCGGTCGCGGAAGTTGCGGTAGTGCTGCTCGGCCAGCAGGGTCGTCGGCACCAGCACCGCGACCTGCTTGCCGGCGGCGGCCGCGACGAACGCGGCGCGCACCGCGACCTCGGTCTTGCCGAAGCCGACGTCGCCGCAGACCACGCGGTCCATCGGCTGCGAGGAGCCGAGGTCGCGGATCACCGCCTCGATCGCCGCGTGCTGGTCCGGTGTTTCCTCGAACGGGAACGCGGCCGCGAACGGCTCGTACATCGCGCGGTCGACTTCCAGCGCCAGCCCCGCGCGCGCCTGCCGCTTCGCCTGGATCTCCAGCAGTTCGGCGGCCACGTCGCGGACCTTTTCCGCGGCCTTGCGCTTGGCCTTGGTCCACTGCTCGCCGCCGAGCGAGTGCAGCGGCGCGGTTTCCGGCGATGCGCCGGAATAGCGGTTGATCAGGTGCAGCTGCGCGACCGGGACGTAGAGCCGGTCGCCCTTCGCGTATTCGATCTCGAGGTATTCGGCCGGCATGCCGCCGGCGTCCAGCTTCACCAGGCCGCGGTAACGGCCGACGCCGTGGTCCTCGTGGACGATCGGCGCGCCCTCGGACAGCTCGCCGAGGTCGCGGATGATCGCCTCGGGCTCGCGCCCCGCGCGCTTGCGCCGCCGCGGTTGCGCCGCGCGTTCCGGGAACAGCTGGCGTTCGGTGAGCACCGCCAGTGCCGGTGCGTCGAGCGCGAAGCCGTCGTCCAGCGGCGCGACGGCGATGAAGAAGCGGGAATGGGGAAAGGGGAATGGGGAATGGAGGAAGGCCGCGAAATCGGGGAGGACTTCGGGGACGAGGCCTGCGGAAGCGAGGACTTCGAGCAGCGCTTCGCGCCGGCCCGGCGAATCGGCGGAGACCAGCACGTGGCCCGGATAGCTGCCGAGGAAGGACTTCAGTGCCGCGGCGGGCGCGGCGTCCTTCGCCGCGATCGGCAGGTCCGGCGCCGCGTGCGCCGACAGCACGACGGCTTCGGCGTGGCGCGGATGCGCGGCGCCGCAGACCTCGACGCGCGCACCCTCGTTGAGCCGCTCGCGCAACTGCTGCGGCGACAGGTACAGCTCGCCCGGCGGCAGCAGCGGGCGCTCGATGTCGTGGCGGTGCTGCTCGTAGCGTTCGGCCAGCTGCGCGTGGAACTGGTCCGCCGCGTCGCCCGCGCCTTCGCACAGCAGCGGCAGCATCGACGCCGGCAGGTAGTCGAACAACGTCGCCGTCGCATCGAAGAACAGCGGCAGGTAGTACTCGATGCCCGCCGGCGCGACGCCGGCCTTCAGGTCCTGGTACAGCGCGCTGCGCCGCGTGTCGATGTCGAAGCGCTCGCGCAGCACGTTCATCGCGCGCTGCGTCGCGGCTTCGTCGAGCGGCACTTCGCGGCCCGGCAGCAGGCGCACGGCTTCCACGCGGTCGAGCGAGCGCTGGCTTTCCGGGTCGAAGGCGCGAATCGTGTCGATCGTGTCGTCGAGGAGCTCGACGCGGAACGGCCCGGCGGCGCCCATCGGGAATACGTCGAGCAGGCCGCCGCGCACCGCGAAATCGCCCGGGTCCAGCACCTGCGGCACGTTGCGGTAGCCGGCCGATTCGAGCCGGCGCTTCTCCGCATCGAGGTCGAGGCGCTGCCCGGTGCGCACGTCGAAGCTGCTGCCCGCGACATGGCGCAGCGGCGGCAGGCGCTGCAGCAGCGTCTGCACCGGCACCACCACGACGCCGCGCGCGAGCGCCGGCAGCGCGACCAGCGCGGCCAGGCGCTGGCCGACGATTTCCGGATGCGGGCTGAAGCGGTCGTAGGGCAGCGTTTCCCAGTCGGGGAACGGCACGACGTCGATGCCCGAGCCGGCAAGCAGCGTGCGCAGGTCCGATTCGAGCTGGTGCGCGGCGTGGTTGTCGCGCGCGATCGCAAGCAAGGGCCCGGCATGCGCGCCCGCCGCGCCGGCGATCGCGCAGGCGAGCGCCGACGCCGAGCCCGGCGCGCGCCAGTACGCGCGTGGCCGGCCGGCGCCGGGCAGCGGAGGAGCGGGGAAGGGAGCGGTCATGAACCGCCTATTTTAACGCGGGCCTGCAGCGGCGCGGCTTTATTTGAGCGCGAGGACCACGCGCACGAACCCCGGCGCCGGCGCCGCGTCCTCGCGCCGGAAGCCGAGCGACTCCGCCAGCGCGAGCATCGGCTGGTTGTCCTCGGCGACGTCGCCGTAGAGTTCTTCCAGCGCCTTGCCGCGCGCCCAGCGCACCAGCCGGCGCATCAGGTGCCGGCCCAGGCCCATGCCCGCGATGAAGCGGCCGACGAGGATCGCGAATTCGCCGCGCCTGGAGCCGTCCACCACGCTGACGCGCGCCAGGGCACCGATCAGCGCTTCGCCCGCGGGCAGGGGCTCGCACGCGATGATGGCGAATTCGCGGCGCGGATCCGGATGGGTGAGGCGTTCGGCGGCCTGTTCCGACATCGCCGCGTCGGCGTCGCCCGCATCCATGCCTTCGTCGAACCGATGCCGCAACGCGCCGGGTTCCATCAACGCGAAGCCCGCGCGCAGCGGCACCGCGTCGTCGGGACGGATCGGGCGGATCAGCAGTTCGCGGCCATCGGCGACGCGAACCATTTCATGCCAGGGAGGGAGTCTGTTGCGCGCGGCCATGCAAGCGATGCTCGCACGCTGCGGGTGAAGCCCGTCTCCACGTTTCGTTCACTTTCGGGGACGTGCCCCGCGCGCCCGATGCGTTCAGCCCAGTGCCGGGGAATCCCATCCCGGGCGCGGCGCGAACCGATCCCCGTGCCGGGCCTGCAGTTCGCGCAACCGGCCCAGCAGTGCCTGGGCGCCGGTGTCGCGGATGTACTGGATCGGGCCGCCGCGGAAGGGCGCGAAGCCGGTGCCGAAGATCACGCCCGCATCGAGCAGGTCGGCGTCGGCGACCACGCCGTCGTGCAGCGCGGCGACGGCCTCGTTCAGCAAGGGCAGGACCAGCCGGTCCTCCAGGTCGGAGGGCGCCGTGTAGTCCTTCGGCAGCGGCGGCTTCTGCGCCTTGCCGTCCACCCACTTGTACAGGCCCTGGCCGTCCTTCTTGCCGCGCTTGCCGGCCTCGGGCGGCGTCGCCAGCGCGTCGGGCACGCGCAGCCCGAGGAACGGCGCCAGCTCCTGCGCCACGCCCGCCGCGACGTCGAGGCCGACGGTGTCGATCAGCTCGATCGGCCCCATCGGCATGCCGAACTTCTTCGCCGCGCGGTCGATCGCCGCGCCGGGGATGCCTTCGGCGTAGGCGGTCGCGGCTTCCAGCATGTACGGGAACAGCAGCCGGTTCACCAGGAAGCCCGGCGTGCCCGCCACAGGCACCGGCAGCTTGCCCAGCGCCTTGCAGAACGCGGCGAGCCGGCGCTGCGTTTCCTCGGCCATCGCCTCGTGGCGCACGATCTCCACCAGCGGCATCAACGCCACCGGGTTGAAGTAGTGCAGGCCGGCGAACTGCGCCGGGCGCGCGATGTGCCCGCGCAGCTCGTCGAGCGGGATCGACGAAGTGTTCGTCGTCAGCAGCGCGTCGGCGCGCATGCGCGGTTCGACGGCAGCGTACAGTTCGCGCTTGGCGTCGGCGCGCTCGATGATCGCCTCGATCACCAGGTCCGCGTCGGCCGCACCGTCGCCGGCAAGGTCGCCGCGCAAGCGCGCTGCGACGGCCGGCCGTTTCGCGGCGTCCTTCACCTTCTTCTCGAACAGCACCTGCGCGCGCTGCAGCGCGCCGTCGATGAAGCGTTGCTCGCGGTCCGACAGCGTGACTTCGAAGCCCTTGTACGCGGACCACGCCGCGATGTCGCCGCCCATCACCCCGGCGCCGACCACGTGCACGCGCGCGATGCCGCTCGCGCCGCCACCCTGCGACTTCAGCCGCTCCTGCAGGAAGAACACGCGGATCAGGTTGCGCGCGGTCGGCGTCGCCGCGAGCTTCGCGACCGACTTGCGTTCGGCCGACAGCAGGCCCTGGATGCCGCCGCCCGCGCGCCGCCAGGTTTCGACCAGCGCATACGGCGCCGGGTAGTGCGCGCGCGGCGCCTTGCGCGCGACCTGCTTGACCAGCATCGGCGCGAGCAGTTGCCGCACCGGCCACGTATTGGTCAGCCACGCCAGCGCGCGCTGCTTGAACGCGCGCGTCGTGCCCTTGAGCGCGAGTACCGCGGCCGCATCGACGAGCGCCGACGGCTCGACCACGCGATCGACCAGACCGTTCGCGAGCGCCGCCTTCGCCGACAGCGCACGCCCGGTCAGCATCATGTCCATCGCCGCCGGCGCACCGACCAGGCGCGGCAGGCGCACGCTGCCGCCCCAGCCCGGATAGATGCCGAGGTTCACTTCGGGCAGCCCGATCCGCGTGGACGCATCGTTGCTCGCCACGCGATAGCGGCACGCCAGCGCCAGTTCGGTGCCGCCGCCCATGCAATAGCCGTGGATGGCCGCGACCGTGGGGCAGGGAAGCGCCGCCAGCTTCTGCAACGTCTGCTGGCCGCGGAACAGCGCATCGTTGACGGTGCCGCGCGCGTCGAATTCCTGGAACTCGCGCACGTCCGCGCCGGCGACGAAGCCCGTCGCCTTGGCCGAACGGAACACCACGCCGCGCGGCGGATCGATCGCCAGCCGCTCCAGCAGCACGTCCAGCTCGACCAGCATCTCCTGGGACAGGGCATTGACCGCCTGCCCGGCGCGGTCGATGGCGACCACGATCACCCCGTCGGCGCGCGCCTCGAGCAACCAGTGGCGGAAGCGCAAGCCGTCGAAGCCTGCCAGGGGAGTCTTGCCGGCGCGATCGTCCGCCATTTGGGCCATCCGGTGCGGTATGGGAACCCAGTATCATCCGGGCGGCATTTGATTGCCGTCAATGCCGCCCCCATACCCCTGTGGGTGCGCTCAGTGGCGCAAAGGGGAACTTTCCGGATGACGACGATGTCCCATGGACCAGGTTGAGCCATCCCGGCAGATGGACCACGAGCTCGTGGCGCGCGTCCAGCGCGGCGACAGCAAGGCATTCGACCTGCTGGTGCGCAAGTACCAGCACCGGATCGTGGCCCTGATCGGGCGCTACGTTTCGGACTGGAGCGAATGCCAGGACGTGGCCCAGGAAGCGTTCCTGCGCGCATATCGCGCGATCGGCAGCTTCCGCGGGGATGCCCAGTTCTATACGTGGCTGCACCGGATCGCCGTGAATACCGCCAAGAACCACCTGGTCGCCAATGGCCGCAGGCCGCCCACCGACGACATCGACGTCGCCGACGCCGAGCAGTACGACTCGGGCATCCGCCTGCGCGACAACGACACGCCCGAGCGCGAGCTGATGCGGCAGCAGATGGAACAAACGGTCATGCGCGCGGTCGAAGCGCTGCCGGAGGAGTTGCGCAACGCGATCACCCTGCGCGAGGTCGAAGGCCTCAGCTACGAGGAGATCGCGGCGCGGATGGATTGCCCGATCGGCACGGTGCGTTCGCGGATCTTCCGCGCACGCGAGGCGATCGAGCAGGAACTGGCGCCATTGCTGGACGGCGAAGACGCATCGGAACGGGTGACGCGATGAACATCAGGCAAGACAAGGTCCTCGACCACACCAGGGAACAGCTGTCGGCCTTGTTCGACAACGAGCTGGCGCTGGACGAGGCACGATTCCTGGAGCGCCGGCTGCAGCACGACGCCGCCCTGGCCGGCTGCGTGTCGCGCTGGCAGGTGATCGGCGACGCGATGCGCGGGCAGGCGTCGGCGCCGGCGCCGGTCGGGTTCTGCGACCGCGTCGCGCTGGCGGTGGCGGCCGAAGCCGCACCGGTCGCGGCGGCACGCCCCGAGGGCCGGCTGCGCCGCGCCTGGATGCCGGGTGCGGCGCTGGCCGCCTCGGTCGCGCTGGTCGCGCTGTTCGCCACCCGACAGGTCGCCGACGCACCCGGCAACCAGGCGCCGGCAGCGCAGGTCGCGCAAGCCGCCGTGCCGGATGGCCTGGCCAATCCGGCGCCGGCCACGCCCGCCCCGCAGGCGCCGGGACCGGCCGCCGCGCAACTGGCCGCGGCCGTCGCCGTCGCGGAAGTCCCGCGCCGCGCCGCCGCGCGTCGCGCATCCGCCGCGTCGCGCGGCCAGTCGCAACGCGCCGCCACCACGCGCGCTTCGCGCACGGCCGATGCGCAGCCGCAATTCGCGGTCGCCTCGGCCACGCCTGCTAACGCGCTGCAGTCCGCCGCCGCGTCCCGGAATCCGTTCGCCCCGGCCGAAGCCGCGCAGCGCGCGGTCGTTTCGCGCCCGTGGCCGCGCGCGTTGCTGCCCGCCGCCGCCGACACCTTCAATGTCGGCTACGGCAACCTGCAGCCCGCGGTTCCGCAGGACCCGGGCGAGACCTTCCATCCCTTCCGTCCCCGCGTCGTCGCCCCGCCGGAGAACCCTGCCCGATGAACCATTCGTTCCGCGCGCGCGTCGGCGCGCTGGCGCTCGTCGCTGCCGTGTCCGCCGCGGCCACCACCGCCGTCGTGTTGCCGCAGGCCACCGCGCAGTCTCAGCCCGCCGCCGCGCCGGCACCGCAGCTGGTGCAGGGCCTGCCCGATTTCACCGCCCTGGTGGAGGCGGTCGGTCCCGGCGTCGTCAACATCGAAGCCAGCTACGACGGCAGCAAGGCGCGCGCCGCCGCGGCCGCGTCCGGCAAGGACGACGGCGACGACAACGGCGGCGATGACCAGGGCGGTTTCCCCGGCGACGATTCGGAGCTCCCGGAAATCTTCAAGCGCTTCTTCGGCCCCGGCATGCCGTTCCCGGGCGGTCCGGGGCAGCAGCAGCCGATGCAGCCGCGCGGCACGGCGCTGGGCAGCGGCTTCATCGTCTCCGGCGACGGTTACGTGCTGACCAATGCGCATGTCGTCGACGGCGCCGACAAGGTCACGGTCAAACTGTCCGACAGCCGCGAATTCGTGGCGAAGGTCGTCGGCACCGACAAGAAGTCCGACATCGCGCTGCTGAAGATCGCCGCGACCGGCCTGCCGGCGCTGCGCCTGGGCGACTCGAAGGACCTCAAGCCCGGCCAGTGGGTGGTCGCGATCGGTTCGCCGTTCGGCCTCGACCATTCGGTCACCGCGGGCATCGTCAGCGCGGTCGGTCGTTCGGCCGGCGCCAGCCAGCAATACGTGCCCTTCATCCAGACCGACGTCGCGATCAACCACGGCAACTCCGGCGGCCCGCTGCTCAACACGCGCGGCGAAGTGGTCGGCATCAACTCGCAGATCTTCAGCAATTCCGGCGGCTACATGGGCGTGAGCTTCGCGATCCCGGTGGACGTCGCGATGAACGCGGTGCAGCAGCTCAAGGCGACCGGCAAGGTGCAGTACGCGATGATCGGCGTCGGCCTGCAGGCCATGACCGCCGACTTCGCACGTTCGATGAAGCTGCCCGACAGCCGCGGCGCGCTGGTGCGCGACGTCACCGCCGGCAGCCCCGGCGCGAAGGCCGGCCTGCAGCCGGGCGACGTGATCCGCAGCGTCGATGGCAACGACGTCGCGCAGTCGAGCGACCTGCCACCGATCATCGGCGCGATGGCGCCCGGCACGCGCGTGGAACTCGGCGTGCTGCGCGACGGCAAGTTGCTGAAGGTGCCGGTGGTGCTGGCGCCGCTCGACGACAAGCTGCTCGCCGGCAACGCGGCCAATGATGACGATGGCAGCGACGACATGCCCGGCAAGCCCGCCCAGGCGGCGAAGCCCGGCAATCCGCTCGGCCTGGTCGGCGAGGCGCTCGACGCCTCCGACCGCCGCCAGCTCGGCCTCGAGCCGGGGCAGGGCGTGGCCCTGTCGCGGGTCCAGGGCGAGGCCGCGCGCCGTGCGGGCCTGCGTCCGGGCGACGTGATCCTGCGCGTCGGCCGCGCCGCGGTCGGTTCCCCGGCCGAGCTCGACCGCGCCCTGCGCGACGTCAAGCCCGGCGACAGCGTGATGCTGTTGCTGGAACGCGACGGCAACTCCCAGTTCGTCGCAGTCGTTCCGTGAATCGCGCGTCCGCGCCCGGCTTTCCACGCCGGGCCCGGACGCCAGGCCTCACCCGGCAGCGCCCGCATCCCGGAGTCCGGCGCCAGCGGCACCATGCGATAATGCCGCGTTTGGCCCGGCACTCCGGGCGTTCGCAGCCCGGGCCCATGCGCAATATCCGCAATTTCTCCATCATCGCCCACGTCGACCACGGCAAGTCGACGCTGGCCGACCGCATCATCCAGT
>CAMLSB010000021.1 GCA_946482565.1 uncultured Lysobacteraceae bacterium
CGATCCTGTTCGTCGGCGCGACCACCGAGAACCCGTCGTTCGAGCTGAATTCCGCGCTGCTGTCCCGCTGCCGCGTGCACGTGATGGAGGCGCTGTCGGTCGACGACATCGTGCTGGCGCTGCAGCAGGCGCTCGACGACGACGAACGAGGCCTGGGCGGACGCGACCTGCACGTCGCGCGCGAACAGCTCGCGTTGATCGCGCAGGCCGCGGACGGCGACGTGCGCCGCGCGCTCACGCTGCTGGAGATCGCCGCCGAGCTTGTCGATGAGAGCGTGGCAGAAGAGGGCGCTGATGCCGCGGGGCAGGGCGCCACCGTGACCGACGCCACCCTCGCCCAGGTCCTCGCCGACCGCACCCGCCGTTTCGACAAGGGTGGCGAACAGTTCTACGACCAGATCTCGGCGCTGCACAAGTCGGTGCGCAACTCCAATCCGGATGCCGCGCTGTACTGGTTCGCGCGCATGCTCGATGGTGGCGTCGATCCGGTGTACCTCGCGCGCCGGCTCACGCGCATGGCGGTCGAGGACATCGGCCTGGCCGATCCGCGCGCCTTGCAGATGTCGATCGAAGCCTGGGACGCCTACGACCGGCTCGGCAGCCCCGAAGGCGACCTCGCGCTCGCACAGGTGGTGATCTATCTCGCCAGCACGGCCAAGTCGAACGCCGCGTATGCCGCGTACGGCGCGGCGCGCGCGGATGTCGAGCGCCATGGCACGCTCGAAGTGCCGATGCACATCCGGAATGCGCCGACGAAGCTGATGAAGCAGCTCGGTTACGGCCAGGGCTACCAGTACGACCACGATGCCGAAGGCGGCATCGCGCTGGACCAGACCGGGTTTCCCGATGCGATCGGCGAGCGCGTGTACTACCAGCCGGTGTCGCGCGGCATGGAGCTCAAGCTGAAAGAGAAGCTCGACGCCTTGCGCGCGGCGCGCGAACAAGCGCTGGCGGCGCGCAAGCGCTGACGGGTTGCCGCCTGGCGGCCGGCTGGCGGCGGACCTGGTTCAGCGGACAAGGGTGACCGGCGTCTTGCCCGCGGCCACGACCTTCATCGCGACCGAGCCGACGAGCATGCTCTTGACCGCGCCCTGGCCGCGCGAGCCCATCACCAGCAGGTCGGCGTCATGGCGCGTGCAGGCCTTCAGGATTTCCGCGGCCGGCACGCCCACCAGGGTTTCTTCCTGCCAGGCCACGCCGGCGCGCGCGAAGGCTTCCCGCGCCTGGCGCAGGCAGTCGGTGAACGTCTGCTCGTGGAACCTGCGGACCGCAGCCGCGCCGATCTTCCGTTCGACGCCCGGCATCATCGGGATGTCGACGACGAGCAGGACGATGGTCGGCGACTTGCGCATGGCCTTGGCCAGGGCGACGACATGGCGCGCGACCCGCGCCGAAACGGGACTGCCATCCACTGCAACGACGATGCGCATGAACAGGACCTCGATTGGCTGACAGGGCCCATGTTGGCCGGAAAGGGCGGCAAAGGCACTGATCCGGGTCAATGGGCTCGACGGGCGGGCGGAGGGAATCCCTCCTGGCGCCTCCTCCGATACTTCGCATAATACATATTATGTTATTGGGTGGACGGGGCGGCCCGCCGCAGCAGCGCGAAATACAGCAACGGGATCACCACCAGGGTCAGCACGGTGCTCACCAGGATCCCCGAGACCAGCGACACCGCCAGCCCGTTGAAGATCGGGTCGTCGAGGATGAAGAACGCGCCGAGCATGGCGGCCGCCCCGGTCAGCACGATCGGCTTGGCCCGCACCGCGCAGGCATCGACCACTGCGTCCGCGAGCGCCACGCCGCGTGCGACCTCGTGGTTGATGAAGTCCACCAGCAGGATCGAGTTGCGGACGATGATGCCCGCCAGCGCGATCATCCCGATCATGCTGGTCGCGGTGAACTGGGCGCCGGCGAGCGCGTGGCCCGGCATGACCCCGATGACCGTCAGCGGAATCGGCGCCATGATCACCAGCGGCACCAGGTAGCTGCGGAACTGCGCCACCACGAGCAGGTAGATCAGCACCAGCCCCGCGGCATAGGCGATGCCCATGTCCCGGAACGTCTCGTAGGTGATCTGCCACTCGCCGTCCCACTTGATCGCGAAGCGGCCGGTGTCGGCGGGCTGGGCGATGAAACGCTGGCCGAAGCGGGTGCCGTCGACCGCGCCGTCGCGCAACTGCCCGACGAGGTCGAACATGCCGTAGAGCGGACTGTCCAGGCGCCCCGCCTCGTCGCCGGTGACGTACACCACGGGCAAAAGGTCCTTGTGGTGGATCGCGCCATCCCAGCGTGCCTTGCGCACGGCCATGAGTTCCGACAGCGGAACGAGCCGGCCTTCGCCGCCGCGCACCTTCAATGCGAGCAGGCGCCGCAAGCTGCCCTGCTCCGCCGCAGGCAGGCGCAGGCGCACGGGACGCGCGTATTTCGAGGCGCCGTCGTGCACGTAGGTGGCGTCGAGACCGGACACCGCCGCCGACACCGCGTCGGCGATCGCCGACTGCGGCACGCCGAGTCGCGTCGCGCGCGCGCGATCGACCACCAGGATCTCGCGCGGAGCATCGGATTCGACGCTGGTATCGACGTCGACGATGCCTTCGGTTGCGCGGAAGCGCTGCGCGAGCGCCCTGCCCAGCTGGCGCGCCCGCGGATAATCCGGGCCGTAGATTTCCGCGACCAGCGGCGCGAGTACCGGCGGCCCCGGCGGCACCTCGACGACCTTGACCGACGCATCGTGCCGGTCGCCGATCGCGGCGAGCACCGGTCGCAACGCGCGGGCGATGTCGTGGCTCTTGCGCTTGCGCGCATGCTTGTCGACGAGGTTCACCTGCAGGTCGCCGACGTTGCTGCCGCTGCGCAGGAAGTACTGCCGCACCAGGCCGTTGAAGTTGATCGGCGCGGCGGTGCCGGCATAGCCCTGGTAATCGAGTACTTCCGGGACGCGGTCCACCGCTGCGGCGAGCTCGGTGAGCAACGCATTGGTGTCCTCGAGCGTGCGGCCTTCGGGCAGGTCGACGATGACCTGCAGCTCCGACTTGTTGTCGAACGGCAGCATCTTCAGCACGACGAGCTGGGCCACCGCGAGCGACGCGGACAGCAGCACCAGCGCCGCCATGCCGCCGAACAGCCAGAGCCGACGGCGTCCGCCGCGCTCCGTGTCCAGGAAGGGCCGCAACGTGCGCTCGAACAAGCGGTGCAGCCGGCTGGCGGCGCGTTCGTCCGCGTCATGGGCCTTCGGCGCCGCGCCATGGCGTGCGAGCAGCTTCAGCGACAACCACGGCGTGACCACGAGCGCGATCGCCAGCGACAGCAGCATGCCGACCGACGCATTGATCGGGATGGGCCGCATGTAGGGGCCCATGAGCCCGGACACGAAGGCCATCGGCATCAGCGCGGCGATGACGGTGAACGTGGCGAGGATCGTCGGGCCGCCCACCTCCTGCACGGCCGGCGGAATCGCCTCGCGCAGCGGCTTCCCGCCGAGGGCCATGTGGCGATGGATGTTCTCGACCACGACGATGGCGTCGTCGACGAGGATGCCGATCGAGAAAATGAGCGCGAACAGCGAAACACGGTTGAGGGTGAAGCCCATCGCCCAGGACGCGAACAGCGTGACCGCGAGCGTCAGCACGACCGCGCTGCCGACGACGATGGCTTCGCGCCACCCCAGCGCGAACAGCACCAGCAGCACGACCGAACCGGTCGCGAAGACGAGCTTCTGGATCAGCTTGAGCGCCTTGTCGGTGGCGGTACGGCCGTAATCGCGGGTCACGACCGCATGCACGCCGTCGGGCACGAGTTCGTCCTGCAGTTGCGCAAGCCGCGTGCGGATCGCGCCGGTGATGTCGGCGGCGTTGCTGCCGGGCTTCTTGGCGATCGCGATGGTGACCGCGGGCGCGATCCCTGCCACGGGCCCTGCCCTGCCCGCCGGTGCGCCATGCCAGGCATAGCGCGACGCGATATCGCCACCGTCCCGCACCGTCGCCACGTCCGAAAGCCGCACCGGCTTGCCGCCGGCCAAGCCGACGACGAGGTCCGCGACGTCGCCCGCGCCGGCGAGAAACGTTCCCGCAGTCACCGGAACCGCGGCGTTGCCGCCCACGCGCTCGCCGGCGTCCCGCACGACGTTGGCGGCGCGCAATGCCCCCGCCAGGTCGGAGACGGACAGGCCCTGCGCCGCGAGTTTCGCGGCGTCCAGCGTCACGGCGACCACGCGATCGGGAGCGCCGATGGTGGAGACGTCGCGCGTGCCGGGCACGCGCTTGAATTCGGTTTCGAGGGTATGCGCGACCTCCGCGAGCTGGGTCGCCCCGCGTTGCGGATCGTCGGTCCACAGCGTCACCGCCATCACCGGGACGTCGTCGATGCCCTTGGGCTTCACCAGGGGCGGACCCGCGCCGACGCCGGGCGGAAGCCAGTCCCGGTTCGAATAGACCTGGTTGTAGAGCCGCACCAGCGCCGGTTGCCGCGCGACGCCGACCTGGTACTCGACCGTCACCACGGCCATGCCCGGCCGGCTGACGGAATACACGTGCCGGACGCCCTCGATCCCGGACAGCTTCTGCTCGAGCGGTGTCGCGACCAGTTGCTCGACGTCGCGCGCGCTCGCGCCTTCGAACGGCACGATCACGTTGGCCATGGTCACGTCGATCTGCGGCTCTTCCTCGCGCGGCGTGACCATCACCGCGAGCAGGCCGAGCAACAGGCCAAGCAACGCCAGCACCGGCGTCAGCGGATTGGCCTGGAATGCGGCGGCAAGTCGCCCCGGCAGGCCCAGGCGCGGTGCCTCACTCATCGCGTGCCCCGGCGGCGGCATCGCGCTGCGCGGCCAGCGCCTGCAGCGCGCCGACCGGATCGGTGGCGATGCGTTCACCATGGCGCAGCCCGGCGAGGACCTCGACGCGACCGCCGTCGCGCGCGCCCAGTCGCAACTGGCGCAACGCGATGCGGTTGCCATCGACCACGTACACCGCGGACAACTCGCCGCGCTGCACCAGCGCGGTCGCCGGGATCGAGATCGCGGCGCCGCCGGCCGCGATCGGGAACACCACCTTCGCGGTGATGCCGGGCGTCGGGGCCGGCACGACATCGGGCAATGCGATCCGCACGCCGACGCTGTGGGTCAGCGGATCGGCTGCGGGATACACGATCACGCCCGCGGCTTCGAGCTGGCGCCCATCGCCGAGGAAGATGGCGGCACGTGGCGCCGCGCGGATCGCATCGGCTTCCGACTGCGGCACCTGGACTTCGATGCGCAAGGCGCCGGGCGCGTGCATCGCGAGCAGCAGCTGGCCGGGCGCGACGCTTTCGCCCGCTTCGACCCTGCGGGCGTCGACGATGCCCGCGAAGGGCGCGCGTACGACGGTGTAGTCCGCTTGCTGCGCCGCCTGCGCCAGTTGCGCCCGCGCCGCGTCGCGCGCGGCGATTGCACTGTCGCGCGCGGCGCGCGCCTGGTCGAGCTGGGCGCGCGAAACGTACTGCCCTCCGGCAAGCGATGCGAACCGGCGATAGGCCGCGTCGGCTTCCGCGGCAGCGGCATCGGCCGCGCGTAGTTGCGCGCGCGCGGTGTCCGCGCCGGCCTGCTGCTCGACCGCGGTGAGGCGCAACAGCACATCGCCGCCGCGCACCCGGTCGCCGACATCCACCGCGACATGCGCGACGCGCCCCGACGTCTGCGCAGCGAGGTCGGCCTGCTGCACGGCTTCCACCACGCCATCCCACGTGCGCCCCACGGGAACACCCGCCGCGCCGACCGCCAGCGTCGCCAGCGATGGCGGCGGCGATGCGCCGGGTGCCTTGGGCACCCCGCCGCACGCTGCCACTGCCATGGCGAGCGCAACGACGACGGCCAAGTGGATGCGAGGACGCTTCATCGGGTCGTCGTCCACGCGCGCGTCAACGAGAGCACCCGGGGCCATCGGCCGCACGGCCGATGCCCAGGCGCTTCATCACCATCCCCGCCGGACAAAAACCGGTGAACGCGGACTGGAGCAGGTTGAGGCCGATGAACGCGGTCAGCACCCAGAACCAGGGCGAGACGAAACGCGTGAGCACCAGGCTCAGCAGGATCATCACGCCGGCGAAGGCCATGATCGCGCGGTCCAGCGACATCGGCGGGCGTCTTGCGGGGGTACTCACGGGTGTTCTCCCTTGCCGGGCTTGAGCCGCTCGATGCCGAGCAGGCCGAGGACGTATTTCTCGTAGACCGGTTCGGACGTGCCGTGGCGCATCTTGAACAGGAAGTACTTCTCGAACGCGACCTTGGCCACGTGCACCCACCTGCCGATGCGCGTCCAGGTCACGTTGCGCGGCGGGATCTGCGGCAACGCGACGAAGGCCGCGCCGGTGTCGCCCATGTCCGCGAGGCAGACCGCGTTCCAGGTGCCTTCGAAGGCAGCGGGCCGGCCCGCGATCTCGGCCTGGATGTTGCGCACGATGGTGGTCACCATCGACTCGATCATGAAGCCGGTCTTCGGCGCGCCGGTCGGCACCGGAGTTGCCTCCACCGGCGGGATCGCCACGCAGACGCCGGCGGCGAAGATGCGTGGATGCTTCGGGCTGCGCTGGTGCTTGTCGACGATCACGAAGCCGCGCGGATTGCACAGCCCCTCGACCGCGGCGACCGCATCGACGCCCTTGAACGCAGGCAGCAGCATCGCGTACCTGAACGGCACGGCGTGCTCGCGCAGCGGCTGACCCTGCGCGTCCTGCTCCACCGCGACGACCTCGCCGGGGCGCACCTCGCGCACCTTCGCGTTGACGATCCACTGGATGTGGCGCTGGCGGAACTCCGATTCCATCAGGCCCTTCGAGTCGCCGACGCCGCCCAGTCCCATGTGCCCGACGTACGGCTCGCTGCTCACGAAAGTCATCGGCACGCGATCGCGCAGCTTGCGCTTGCGCAAGTCCGCGTCGAGGATCATCGCGAATTCGTAAGCGGGGCCGAAGCAGCTCGCGCCCTGCACCGCGCCGACGACGACCGGACCCGGATCCTGCAGGAATGCCTGGTACGCCGCCCAAGCCTCGAGCGCGTGCGGCAGCGTGCAGATGGATTGCGTGGCTCCCGGAAACGTCCCGAGTCCCGGCACCTCCTCGAAGGCGAGCTTCGGTCCCGTGCATAGCACCAGGTAGTCGTAGTCGAGCCGCGTGCCGTTGCCCGTGCGCACCTGGCGCGCTTCGGCGTCGATCGCCTCCGCGCCGGAACCGTCGAAGCCCACGTCGCGACGCGCCAGGCAGTCGCGTGCGTCGAGGCTGGTCTGGTCCTGCGTGCGCCAGCCGATCGCGATCCACGGGTTGGAGGGCGTGAATGCGAAGCGATCGCCCAGCCCGACCACCGTGATCTCGTGCGCGGGGCCCAGCGTGGCCCTGAGTTCGAAGGCCGCTGACATGCCGCCCAGTCCCGCTCCCACCACCACGATCTTCGCCATGGCCCACCTCCTTGCCAGTTATATTAGATATATCTAATATTAGAGTCAACTGATATGATTCGCGCAATCGCCAAGCTGCAAGCTGATTGCGCGCCGACCGCGGCTGCCGCACCTTGATCGAGGTCAGCCAATCGCTGTCTTCCCACGCCCGAGCGCATCCGCATGCCCCGCAAATCCCGAGCTCCGATCGACCCCGAAGCCATGCGCCGCCACGCCGGCGAGGCCGCGCGCCTGCTCAAGGCGCTCGGGAACGAAAAGCGATTGCAGTTGCTCTGCCTGCTGGTCGATGGCGAACGCAGCGTCGGCGAACTCAACGCGCGCCTGGACCTCAGCCAGTCCGCGTTGTCGCAGCATCTGGCCCTGCTTCGCGAAGATGGACTGGTCGAAGCGCGCCGCGAGGCACAGGCCGTGCTGTATTCACTCGCACCCGGCCCGGCGCAGCGGCTGCTCGAGACGCTGCATGGCATCTATTGCTCGAACCCCGCAGCGACGGGCAACCCCTGAGGCGTTGACCCCGGTCGACGCCGGCGTGCTCCGAACCGCGGCGCTTCGGGTTGATCCAGGTCAACGCTCGCCCGTCTTCCGGCGCGCAGGATGGAACGGTGTTCCAACGAGGTTCCGCCATGCGCATCGTGATCGCGGTGGATGGCAGTCCCGCCGCCAACAAGGCGTCGCGCCACGCGGCGCGCCTGGTCGCCGCCCTGGAACAGCCTGCGATTGTCGTGCTGCTGACCGTCGCTTCACCGTTGCCGAGGTCGGTCGCGGTCGCGCTCGGCGCCGAGTTGCGCGCGAAGTACTACGCCGACGACGCCCGTGCGGCTCTGCGCACGCCGCGCGCCACGCTCCGGCGCCTCGGCATCGGCCACGAGGAGAAGACGATGGTGGGCGATCCTGCCTCTTCGATCGCCGCGTTCTGCGCGCGCGAGAAGGCGGACCTGCTGGTCATGGGATCGCATGGGCGCGGCGCCGTGAAAAGCCTGCTGCTGGGCTCCGTCGCGCTGAAGGTACTGGCCGCGACGTCTACGCCGGCCATGATCGTGCGATGAACGCCGATCGCCGGGGACGGTCGCGCGCGGGCTGGCTGCGGATCGTCGCCATCGTCGCGATCGTGTCGCTCCTGGGCCTGTGCAATCTCCCATCGGTCGCGCGCGAGCGCGGCGAGGAAATCCCCGGCACCGGCATCCTCTGGCAGCCGCAACTCTCGCCGAAGGGTCCGGTGGTCGTCGTGGTCAGCCTTGCCGATCAGCGCGCCGATGTGTACCGCAACGGCATCCGCATCGGTACCGCGCCGGTCAGCACCGGTCGCCCCGGCTACGAGACGCCGCCGGGCATCTACACGATCCTCGAAAAGCAGCGCGAGCATTTCTCGAACCTCTACGATGACGCGCCCATGCCCTGGATGCAGCGCCTCACCTGGGACGGCATCGCCTTGCACGCAGGCGTGGTGCCCGGCCGTCCGGCGTCGCATGGCTGCATCCGCCTGCCGTCCTCCTTCGCCGAGGCGCTGTTCGAGGTGACGTCGCGGGCGAGCACGGTGGTCGTCACCGGGGCGTCGCAAGCGCCTTCGCTCCTGGCACCCGTGCCGCTTGCCGAGGACGGCGCCCTTGCCGCCGGCGCGCCAGCCCCGTCATGGCGACCCGAGACCGTCCCCGGCGGACCGATCAGCCTCCTGCTCGACACTTCTTCGCGCCTGCTGGTGGTCCTGCGCGATGGCGTCGAGATCGGGCGCTTGCCCGTCGACCTCGACGGACCAGCGTTTCCCCCTGGGACAACCGCCTACGTGCTCCTCGACGGCACGCTCCCTTCCCCAAGCACCTTCGCCCCCGGCCGCCCCGCGCGGCCGTGGATGTCCATTCCGCTGGGTGATGCATCCGGCAACCCGACAACCCGGGCGGCGCCGAAGGGCCGTGTCCGCATTGCCCCGGAATTCGCAGTGGCGCTCTACGACCTGCTCACTCCGGGCACGGTCCTGGTCGTCAGCGACGAGCCATTGCAGCTGCATTGATCCAGGTCAACGTCCTTCCCGCGCACCGCGAGGAAAGTGGAACCACAATCCGGAGAAGGCCCATGATCCACGACATCCTGTTCCCGGTCACCGGCACGAGCGGCGACGCCACGGCGCTTTCGGACGCGATCGCGCTTGCCTCCGGATTGGGCGCCCATCTTTCGGTACTGCATGTCGTGAACCTGCCGGCGCCTTACGTCGGCCCCCTCGGCGTTTCGAACGACTACCTGCTGGCCGATCTCTATGGGGAGCTGCGGCGCCAGGGCGACGAGGATGCCGCGAAGCTGCGCACCCGCCTCGAGCGCGAAGGGCTGTCCTGGGAGCTGCGCCGCGTCGAAACCGTCATGGGCGACGTCCCGCGCCCGCTCACGATGCACGGCCGTTACGCCGACCTCAGCGTGTTGCCAGGCCCGGGCACCACCGGCGTCGATCGGGAGCGTGCGTTCCTGTTCTTCAACGGTTTCCTGTTCGATTCCGGCAGGCCGGTGCTCGTGGTGCCGCCGCGGCATCCCGCCACGTTCCCGATGAAGCATGCCGTCGTCGCGTGGCAACCCACGCGCGAAGGCACGCGGGCGCTGCACGACGCGCTGCCGCTGCTGCAGCGCTGCCGCTCCGTCGACATCGTGACCGTCGACCCGCAGGTCGGCGCAACCCGCCATGGCGAGGAGCCGGGCGCGGACATCGCGATCCACCTCGCGCGGCACGGCCTGCGCGTCAATGTCACGAGCCTGCCCGGCGGTGGCGCGCCGATCGCGGCCGTGCTGCTGCGCCATTGCGCGGAGACCGGCGCGCAGTTGCTCGTTTCCGGTGGTTACGGGCACGCCCGGGCGCGCGAGTGGGTGCTCGGCGGCGTCACCCTGGACCTGCTCGAGTCGCTTACGCTGCCGGTGCTGTTCTCGCACTGACGCGGAGGATCATCTCGCGGTATAGCCGCCGTCGATGACGAGCGCCGAACCGGTGACGAACTTCGATTCGTCGCTCGCGAGGTAGACCACGCCCCAGGCGATGTCGTCCGGTTCCCCGACATGCCCGAGGGGATGCAGCTTCGCCAGCGCTTCACGGCCGGCTGCCAGGTCGTCCTCGCCGCTCGCGCGCAAGTGGTGCTCGACCATCGGTGTCCAGATGAAACCGGGATGGATCGAGTTGACGCGGATGCCATCGGGCGCGTAGATGAGCGCATCGTTCTTGGCCATCATGGCCACGGCCGCCTTGGATGCATGGTACGCGGGAACGTCCGCGGCCCCGACCAGGCCGTAGATCGACGACAGGTTCACGATGCTGCCGCCACCCGCCTGCCGCAGGTGCGGGATGACGTGCTTGGTGCAGAAGAACACGCCCTTGACGTTGATCGCCTGCACCTGGTCCCACTCCGCCTCGGTGAGCTGGTCCGTGGGCGCGGTGGCGCCGGAAATCCCCGCATTGTTCACGAGCACATGGATGCCGCCGAAGTGCTCGGCGACGCCATCGATGGCGGCCTTGACGCTGGCTTCGCTCGAGACGTCCACGTGCCAGTAGCGCGCGGACAGGCCGCGTCGCTCGAGCTCGGAGGCGAGCGAACGGCCCGGGTCGTCGATGACGTCGAAGAGTGCGAGTTGCGCTCCTTCCTCCGCCAGGCGCAACGCGCAGGCCCTGCCGATGCCCTGCGCGGCGCCGGTGACGATGCAGATCCTGTTGCCGACGCGATTCATGTCATGGTTCCCTGGATGCAAGTCGGATGTTGCGTGCGCCGCGAACCGTCAGATGAACGCTTCGGCTTCGTGCAGCGTTCCCCGCGACATGCCCTGGCTCAGCGCGTCCATGAAGCGCCCCAGCGCACCGTGGATGTCGTCCGCCGAAACGATCCCGAGCAGGTGGTCGGCGTCATCGAGGACCGGCAGCCGGCGCACGCCCAGCCGTCGCATCGTCTGGATGGCATCGAACAGTTCGTCGCGCGCATGGCAGACGCCGACGCTGCGCGTCATGACGTCGGCGACCGCCGTCGCCTGGGGGCTTGAGCCAGACGCCAGGACCCGCGTGACCAGGTCGCGGTCGGTGAGGATGCCCGCCACGTGCAAGCCGCGTCGCGTCGGGTCGAGGACGACGAGTGTCCCGACGCGGGTCTCGCGCATCTTGAGCGCCGCATCCGCGGCGGTGGCGTCGGGTTCGATGGTCTGCACCACGCGGGTGCACAGGTCGGCGACGTGCATGATCGTTTTTCCAGGTCGGGGACACAGGCTCGCAAACACCGCGCGCGCCCGTGTTGACCTGCATCAACCTCCGCTGCCGGAGGCGAGTTCGACCGGCTGGAACAGCTCGGGAATGCATGCCTCCCACCCCAGTTCACGCTGGATGCGCACGCGCAAGGCGTCGGACGGGTCGGGTTCGCCATGGGTGACGAAGACCTTGCGCGGCCGCGCCGGGATGCCGCGCAACCATGCGAGGAGTTCGTCGGCGTCGGCATGCGCGGAAGCCGACGCCAGTTGCACTACTTCCGCCCGCACCGGCACGTCCTGGCCGTAGATCCGTACCGTGCCGTCGCCGCGCGCCAGCGCCGCGCCACGCGTGCCGCCCGCCTGGAAGCCCGACAGCAGGATCATGTTGCGGGGATCGGGTGCGAACGCGGTGAGGTGGTGCAGCACCCTGCCCCCGGTCGCCATGCCGCTGGCCGACACGATGATCATCGGGCCGTGGCGCCGGTTCAGCGCCTTCGATGCTTCGACGCTGGTGACCAGGCGCGTCCTGCGCTGGAGCACGGCAAGCTGTTCGTCCGACAGGCGGTGCTGCCCGCGGTGGCGCTGGTAAAGCGCGGTGACATCCGTCGCCATCGGGCTGTTGAGGTAGAGCGGCACGTCGGGCAGCCGTCCGGATTCCTGCAGACCTGCGACCAGGTGCAGGATCAGTTGCGCCCTGCCCACGGCGAACGCCGGGACGACGACCACCCCGTTGCGAGCGATGGCGCGCGACAGCGCGGCCTGCAGATCGGCGGCGAGCGCGGAATGCGGATGCCGGCGGTCGCCGTAGGTCGATTCGACCACGACGTAGTCGCAGGCGGCCAGTGCCGCCGGGGCGGGCATGATCGGGTCGTGCGGACGCCCCACATCGCCGCTGAAGGTCACGGACGTGCCTTCGTGTGCGAGCGCGACCGCCGCCGCGCCCAGGATATGCCCCTGGGGCCGCAGCGTGACCCGCATGCCGGGCAACGGCTCGAACGGCGCGTCGAAGTCCACGGCGCGGAATGCCGCCAGGCAACGCCTCGCATCGCTTTCCGTGTAGAGCGGATCGGCGGGATCGTGGCGCGTGCTGTGCTTCGCGTTGGCGTAGCCCGCCTCCTCCTCCAGCAGGCGACCCGAGTCGGGCAGCAGGATCCCGCACAAGTCGCGCGTCGCCGCCGAACACCACACGGGCCCGGCGAATCCCTCGCGCCTTAGCCGCGGCAGGTACCCACTGTGGTCCAGGTGCGCGTGGGTCAGCACGACGGCATCGATCGATTCGGGTGCAACCGGGAACGGCGCCCAGTTGCGCAGGCGCAGCGACTTGTAGCCCTGGAACAGCCCGCAATCGACCAGGATGCGGCGCCCGCCAGCCTCGACGAGGTAGCGTGAACCGGTGACCGTGCCGACGGCACCGAGGAAGGTCAGGCGGAGCGGCGCATCGGCGGCCATGGGCACCTCGCAACGGACAAGACAGCATGGACGGGGCCGTGCCGGTGCCGCATTGACCGGGATCAACGTCGATCGCCGGCCGTTACAGACTGTTACCGAACGTTACCCCGTCGAAACGTTGCCGCACGACGGGTTCCCTAGGCTGGCGCCATCCACCGGGAGGATCGCCGCCATGACTGTCGTGACCATGCTCCAGCCGGTGCGCCAGGCCGTGCAGTCCGAGCCGGTCGCGCCACCCTTCCCCGACCTTGCCCGCCGGTTGGCGCAGCGCGTCGGTGAATTGCCGCTGCACCGCCGGGCGGTGCGCGCGCGGCAGGTGCTCTTCCATGGCGGCCAGCCCACGGGAACGCTGTACCTGGTGCATGCCGGCTTTTTCAAGACCACGGTCGCGAGCGCCGACGGCCGGGAAAAGATCACCGGGTTCCGGCTTCGTGGCGACCTGCTCGGCATGGAGTCGATCGGCCTCGCGACGCATGCCTGCGACGCGGTCGCGCTGGATACCGGCGAAGTGTGGGAATTGCCGCTGGAACAACTGCAGCGGCACCTGCCCGAATGCCTGCCGGAAATCGCCGGCCTTCTCGCCAGCGAGATCCGCCGCGATTGGCGATGGATGCTCGACACCAGCAGCCTGAATGCCGAGCAGCGCGTCGCCGCTTTCCTGCTGGATCTCGGCGAACGCCTGCAGGCGCTGGGGTTCAGCCGCCACGACCTGCGCCTGCGCATGACCCGTGCGGACCTCGGCAACTTCCTGTCGCTGCAGCTGGAAACGGTGACCCGCGCATTGTCCAGGCTGGCAGCCTCGGGGCTGATCGACGTCGACGGTCGCGAGATACGGCTCGCGGACCCCGCGGCCTTGATGCGTCGCGTCGCGCTCGCGGCCTAGGCTTTCGCCGCGGGAGGAAGGTTCCTGCGGATCGCATCGGCGAGCTGCTCGCGCCGGTACGGCTTGCCCAGCAATTCGAAATCCCCCGCCGAAGCCAGGCGCGCCGACACCGGGTCGTATCCCGACGTCAGCAGGACGCCGATCGCGGGCCGCGACACGCGCGCCGCGAGCGCCAGCTCGACGCCGTTCATGCCGCTGCCGAGCATCACGTCGGTGAACAGCAACGCTGCGTCGCGCGCTTCCGATTCCAGTGCGGCGAGCGCCTGCGCGGCCGCCGGCATCGCGACCACCCGATAGCCTAGCGACGACAGGAATGCCGTTGCGATCTTGCGCACATCGTCTTCGTCCTCGACCAGCAACACCGTCTCGCCCGTCCCGCCCGCCATGCCGACCGTTGCGCCCGGCGCGTTCGATTGCGGCATGCCGGTCGTGGCCACGGGCAGGAACATCTCCACCGCCGTGCCGACACCCGGCCTGCTGTCGATCTCGATGAAGCCATGGCTCTGCTGCACGAAGCCGTACACCATGCTCAGGCCCAGCCCGCTTCCGCGTCCCAGGCCTTTCGTCGTGAAGAACGGTTCGAACGCGTGCGCCAGGACTTCGGGCGACATGCCGGCCCCCGTATCCGCGACGCGGAACGCGACGTAGTGGCCGGCCATCCTGGCCGGCCGCGCCGCGTCGGCCATGATCCATCGCTCCGACGCCGAAATGACGACGGTGCCGCCGCGGGGCATCGCGTCGCGGGCATTCAGCGCCAGGTTGAGCAAGGCGTTGTCGAGCTGCGACGCATCGGCGAAGGTGGGCGGAAGCCCCGCCGCGGGCGCGATCCGCACGCCGATGCCCTCGCCCAGCGTGCTGCGCAGCATCAGCTTCAGGTCGGCCAGCACCGTCGCGGGATCCAGCGACATCGGCGTGAGATGCTGGCGGCGCGCGAAGACCAGCAACTTCGAAGTCAGTTCCGCGCCGCGGCCGACGGAGCGCAACGCGCTGTTGATGATTTCCTGCGCGCCCGGCCGGTCCGTGCCCTCGGCTTCCAGCAGCTGGAGGCTGCCGGAGATGACCGTCAAGAGGTTGTTGAAGTCGTGCGCCACGCCGCCCGTGAGCTGTCCCAACGCATCCAGGCGCTGCGCATGCGCGAGCTGGTCCTCGTAATGCCGCCGCTGCACCAGGGTGGAAAACAGGTTGGCCACGGTCTGCAGCAACTGCAGTGCATCATGGTCGAATCGCGCCGGATCCGCGGAGGCCGCAACCAGCGCCCCCATGGCGCTGCCGCGATCACGCAGCGGCACGATCGCGCCGCTGCCGAATTCGCCGGGCCAGCCCTGGCGACGCGCGTCGTCCGATCCGGGGCCCAGGATCGCGACGGAACCCTGCAAGGCTTCCTGCAACGGCCCCGTCGTCGGCGACAGCCAGTCCGGGCAAACGCCTCCCGCGAGGCCGACCGACGCGCGCAGCATCGGGAGGCCGTGCTCGAGCACGATCATCGCGACCAGCGGTACCTCCAGCACCTCTGCCAGCAAACGCGGGACCTGGCTGGCGAGCCGCTCGTCCGTCGTCGACGCCAGCGCCAGCTGCCCGATCCGCGCCACGACCGCGTCGTAACGGGCGCGCGCCAATGCCTGGCGAACGCGCTGCGTCTCGGAGATGTCGCGGACGGAAGCGAGGTAGAACAGGCCTTGCGGCGTGTCCACGGGGCTCAGCGCGATCTCGACCGGAAACTGCCGCCCATCGCGGCGCTGGCCGCTGAGCGTCATGTTGGCCATGCCCATCGGGCGCACGCGCGGCTGGGCCATGTAGCCGGCGCGATGCGCGGCGTGGCGGCTCCTGGCGTCGCTCGGGACCAGGTCGTCCACCGGCCTGCCGGTGAGTTGGCCGGGCGGGTAGCCGAACAGGGCGTGGGCATTCCCGTTGGCCATGACGATGCTTCCCGCGTGGTCGACGATGACCAGCGCATCGGGAATCGATTCGAAGATCGGCAGTACCGGGGTGCCGGGCATCAGCGGCGCTCGATGCGCGTGGCGAGGAGATAGCCGGCGCCGCGCACGGACTGCAGCAGCGTGGGCACCGCGGGATCCCGCTCGATCTTGCGACGGAGACGCCCGATCTGCACGTCGATGGAGCGGTCGAACGGACCCGCGTCGCGCCCGTGCAACACGTTGAGCAGGTGGTCGCGGGTCAGCACCTGGTTCGGCCGCTCGAGGAACGCCGACAGCAGCGCGAATTCCCCGCTCGTCAGCGGGATGTCCGCGCCGTCGCGCCCGCTCAGCCGGCGCGTTTCTGTGCACAGCACGAGGCCGCCGAATTCCAGCCGCGTCCGTTCGCCCGGCGCCGCGCTGGCAGCCGCCCGGCGCATCACGGAACGGATCCGCGCCAGCAGCTCGCGCAGGTCGAAGGGTTTGGTGACGAAATCGTCCGCGCCCAGTTCGAGTCCCACCGCGCGCTCGGTCGACTCGCCCCGCCCGCTCACGATGATCACCGGGCCCGGCCAGCGCAGTCGCAACTCCGACACCAGCGCCAGGCCGTTGCCGTCGGGCAAGCCCAGGTCCAGCAGCACCACGTCGAACGCGGGCGCCTGCATCGCCTCGCGGGCGCTGGCGCCGTCGCAGGCGATGGCCACGTCGAAACCCTGCATTTCGAGGTATCGCCGAAGGACGAACCCGACCTCCGGGTCGTCGTCGACGACCAGCACCCGCTCGCGGGGATTGGAGTCAGCTGTCGGCGCCATGGACAAGGCCGGGACCGGGACGCCCCAGCAAAACACCAAACGACCGACGCCGCAACGCCTGCATCTACGGGGGAAAGCCCTCGAACATCCGCGTGATGGCGCTCTGCACCGCCTTGTCGACCTTCTGCGGCGAATCGGGGATCGGGCCCTCCGCCGATCCGCGCCAGACCGCCTTCCTGCTCGTGGTGTCGAACATGTCCAGCACGAAGCTTCCGGTGGTGTAGGTGGTGATCCGCGTATCAGGGTAGACGCCCGGGCCATTCCATTCCTGCTGCCAGTTCCACCCGTTCCAGTGCGGGCTGCGATAGAACGTCTCGATGGTCTGCCGTTCGCGCGTGGCCACGTTCCCCACAAGGGCGATGTCGGCCGGGCCTTCGTCGACGCGCGACCAGCCCTTGGCGGCCAGTTCGGCATCGATCGCCGCCAGCAACCGCTGCCTGACCAGCGGATTGCTGATCGCCGGCTGCTGCTGCCAGGTGTAAGTGTGGTATCTGGAAAAGTCGACCGCCGGATCACGGTCCGTGCGGACGAGCGGCCGGGTCGCGCAACCGGCGATGGCGACAGCCAGCAGGAAGGTGGCGACGATGGGAAGGCGTTTCATTCACGGCTCCGGGTGGCGGGTCGAAGGCAGACTAGGCACGCGCCGCAGCGCCGGCATTGATGCAAATCAACCTTCGGGCGGCGACCGTCGCGCTTGCCTCCGCCGAACCAGGGCCTGCTTGACCTTCCCCCTGCGTCAAGCTGCAGGCTGGCGGACCCGTTCCGGTTCCGGATCCGCATGAGCCTTCCGCAAGCCCCGCAGTCGCCGTCGCGCCGCCGTTTCGTCCAGGGCCTCGCCGCTGCCGGCGCGATCGCCGGCTTTGGCGGCGCATGGAGCCGCAACGCATGGGCGCTGGGCACGTCGACGCAGCCCGGCGTGCTCGCGGGCACGCGCTTCGACCTCGCGATCGGCGAGACGCCGGTGGACTTCACCGGTCGCGTCGTACCCGCGATCACCGTCAACGGCAGCCTGCCCGCGCCCTTGCTCCGCTGGCGCGAGGGCGACACGGTCGAGCTGCGCGTGGCCAATACCTTGCCACCGGGCTCCATCCACGGCGACATGACCTCGATCCACTGGCACGGCATCGTGCTGCCTGCCGCGATGGATGGCGTGCCAGGCTTGAGCTTCGACGGCATCGGCCGCGGCGAGGCCTACCTGTACCGCTTCCAGGTGCGCCAGGGCGGCACCTACTGGTACCACGGCCATTCGGCGATGCAGGAACAGGCCGGCCTCTACGGTGCGCTGGTGATCGATCCGCTGGCGCCCGAGCCGTTCCGGTACGAGCGCGACTACGTGGTGCTGCTCTCCGACTGGACCGACATGGCGCCGGCGCGCCTGCTCGCGCGCCTGAAGAAGATGCCGTCGCACGACAACTACTACCAGCGTACGCTCGGCGATTTCGTGCACGACGCGCGACGCAGCGGCCTGCGCGCGACGCTCGCCGACCGCGCGGCCTGGGGCCGCATGCGGATGACGCCCACGGACCTGTCGGACGTCAACGGCAACACCTACACATTCCTGATGAACGGCACGACCTCGCTCGGCAACTGGACGGGCCTGTTCCGCAGCGGCGAAAAAGTACGGCTGCGCTTCATCAACGGGTCGGCGATGACGCATTTCGACGTGCGCATCCCCGGTTTGAAGATGACGGCGGTCGCGGCCGACGGCCAGTACGTACATCCGGTGTCGGTCGACGAGTTCCGCATCGCCGCGGCCGAGACCTTCGACGTGATCGTCGAACCCGGCGGGCAGGATGCGTTCACCATTTTCGCGCAGGACATCGGGCGCACCGGCTGGATCAGCGGCACGCTGGCGGTGCGCGAAGGCCTGCGCGCGCCGGTGCCGGCGCTCGATGCGCGGCCGATCCTGTCGATGGCGGACATGGGCCACGACCACGGCATGGCCGGCATGGACCACGCCGCGATGGGCCACGACATGTCGGCGATGGCTGCGATGCCGGGCATGCAATCGCATCCGGCCAGCGAGACCAACAACCCGCTGGTCGACATGCAGACGATGATGCCGAAGCCGCGCCTCGAGGATCCCGGGATCGGCCTGCGCGACAACGGCCGCACCGTCCTCAACTACGCGATGCTGCGCACGCTCGGCGGCGATCCGGACGGTGGCGACCCGACGCGCGAGATCGAGCTGCACCTCACCGGGCACATGGAGCGCTTCTCCTGGTCGTTCGACGGCACGCGCTTCGCCGATGCCGAGCCGTTGCGCTTCAATCATGGCGAACGCCTGCGCATCGTGCTCGTCAACGACACGATGATGACCCATCCGATCCACCTGCACGGCATGTGGAGCGACCTGGAGGACGAGGCCGGCGGCTTCCACGTGCGCAAGCACACCATCGACATGCCGCCGGGCACGCGCCGCAGCTACCGCGTGCGCGCCGACGCGCCGGGCCGCTGGGCCTACCACTGCCACCTGCTCTACCACATGGAAACCGGGATGATGCGCGAAGTGCGGGTGGAGTCTTGATGGCGAACGTCCGCGCGACGGCGACGGCGATATTCGCCGCGCTCGCGTTGGTCGTGCCGGCGACGGCCTTCGCGCAGCACGACGTGCATGCGACGCACGCCCCCGCCATGCCGTCGCCCACGGCCCCGGCCGACGCGCCTCCTCCGACGGCGGCGCACGACATGCACGACGACGCCGTCTACGGCTACCTGCTGTTCGACCACCTCGAGGCCGGCGAAGGCACGCAATCGTGGAAGGCGCAGGGCTGGCTCGGCACCGACCTGCACCGCCTCTGGTTGCGCAGCGAAGGCGAGCGGCGCGACGGCCGCCTCGAACACGCCGACGTCGAGTTGCTCCATGGACGCCCGTTATCGGCGTGGTGGGACTTGCTCGCCGGCGCCCGCCACGATGTCGGCGCGGGCGGCACGCGCGATTTCCTCGCCGTCGGCGTGCGAGGCCTGGCGCCGTACAAGATCGAGGTGGCGGCGACCGCCTACTTCGGGGACTCGGGGCGCATCGCCGCCCGCATCGAACTGGAGTACGAGGCCCGGCTCACCCGCCGCCTGGCGCTGCAGCCGTCCATCGAAGCCAACCTGCAGGGACGCGAAGACGCGCAACGCGGCCTCGGTGCCGGCCTGTCGACGCTCGAATCCGGCCTGCGCCTGCGCTACGAATTCGCCCGCGGCTTCGCGCCCTACATCGGCGTGGTCCGCGAGCATGCATTCGGCGGGACCGCCGGTTTGCGCCGTGCCGACGGCCAGGCGGCCGCGGAGACGCGCCTGGTGGCCGGGTTGCGGGCCTGGTTCTAGAACAACGCGCCCACCGCGCCTGGCGCCTGAAACGACGACGCCCGCTTGCGCGGGCGTGTCGTGAAGTGGCGTCCCCACGGGGATTCGAACCCCGGTCGCTACCGTGAAAGGGTAATGTCCTAGGCCTCTAGACGATGGGGAC
>CAMLSB010000022.1 GCA_946482565.1 uncultured Lysobacteraceae bacterium
GGCGGACGAGCTGGCCGACGCGCTGCGGCGCGCCGGCGATGCGCTGGGCCGGCAGGCGCAGGTCGCGCCCGTGATCGCGCGGCTGGAGTCGTAGAGCCGACCCATGGTCGGCTCCTTGGGGGTCAGCCGACCATGGGTCGGCTCTACCGCAGGTTCGAGGTGACGAAGTCCCAGTTCACCAGGTTCCAGAACGCCTCGACGTACTTCGGCCGCGCGTTGCGGTAGTCGATGTAGTAGGCGTGCTCCCACACGTCGCAGGTCAGCAGCGCGGTGTCCTCGCCGGTCAGCGGCGTCGCCGCGTTCGGCGTGCTCACCAGCGCCAGCGAACCGTCCGGGCGCTGCACCAGCCAGGCCCAGCCCGAGCCGAAGGTCTTGGCGGCGAGGTCGCTGAACTGTTCCTTGAACTTGTCGAAGCCGCCGAAGGCCTTGGCGATCGCGTCGCCGGCCTTGCCGGACGGCTCGCCGCCACCGTTCGGCGACAGGCAGTTCCAGTAGAACGTGTGGTTCCACACCTGCGCGGCGTTGTTGAACATCGCGCCCTGCGCCTTGCGCACGATCTGCTCGAGTGGCATCGCCTCGAATTCGGTGCCCGCGATCATCTTGTTGAGGTTGTCCACGTAGGCCTTGTGGTGCTTGCCGTAGTGGTAATCGATGGTCTCGCCGGAGATGTGCGGCTCGAGGGCGGCGCGATCGTAGGGCAGGGCGGGGAGTTCGATGGCCATGGCTGGCTCCTTGGCGAGGGGGAGGGGCTTACAATGGCCGGATTCTACCCCCACGCCCGTCGCCGCCCCGAAAAGGCGGCGCGGCGGCCTCCCAGGGAGTCGTGACATGCAGGTATCCGAACGCATCCAGGCCGAGATCGAAGGCCATCCCGTCGTGCTTTTCATGAAGGGCACGCCGCAGTTCCCGATGTGCGGTTTCTCCAGCCGCACCGTGCAGGCGCTGAAGCAGGCCGGCGCGAGCGGGTTCCACACGATCAACGTGCTCGAGGAGCCGGAGATCCGCGCCAACCTGCCGCGCTATTCGAACTGGCCGACGTTCCCGCAGCTCTTCATCAACGGCGAGCTGATCGGCGGCTGCGACATCACGCTCGAGCTGTTCGAGTCGGGCGAACTGGCGCGCATGCTGAAGGAAGTGCAGTTGGCGGAGACGCAGAAGGCGTGAGCGCGGCCGCGCCGGGACAAGCTGTCCCCCCGCTGCCCGACGGCGCGCTCGCCGGGCGCGTGGTGCTGGTCGCGGGCGCGCATGGCGGCCTCGGCAGCGCCGCGTCGTTGGCTTGTGCCCGCGCGGGCGCGACCGTCGTGCTGCTCGGCCGCAAGGTGCCCAAGCTCAACCGGCTCTACGACGCGCTCGCCGCCGAAGGCCCGGAGCCGCTGCTGTATCCGCTCGACCTCGAGGGCGCCGCACCGGACGATTACGCCGAGCTCGCGACCCGCATCGAAACCGAACTTGGCCGCCTCGACGGCCTGTTGCACTGCGCCGCCGAATTCCGCGGCCTGACGCCGCTCGCGCACACCGATCCGGCCGATTTCGCGCGCGCGCTGCACATCGGCCTGACCGCGCGCTGGTGGCTCACGCAGGCCTGCCTGCCGTTGCTGGCGAAATCGAAGGGCGCGTCGGTGGTCTTCGCCATCGACGACCTCGCGCTGGCCGGCAAGGCGTTCTGGGGCGGCTACGGCATCGCCCAGCACGGGCTGGCGACACTGATCGGCATGCTCCAGGCCGAACTCGGCGCGGACGGCCCGCGCATCAGCGGCCTGCAGCCCGGCCCGATGCGCACGACGCTGCGCGGCCGTGCGTTCGTCGCCGACCAGGACCACGACGCGCGCGACCCGTCGGCCTATGCCGCCGCCTGCGTCGAACTGCTGTCGCCCGCCGGCGAGGCGTACCGGGGTCGGATCTTCGCCGCCGCCACCGCCGTCTCCCGTCTCCCGTCTCCCGTCTCCCCGCTCCAGTGACGATCGCCTCCGCCGCGCTGCTGCTGTTCCTGATCCTGGATCCGCTCGGGAACATCCCGGTGTTCCTGAGCCTGCTGCGCGGCATGCCGGCGCACCGCCAGCGCTTCGTGCTGGTGCGCGAGATGCTGATCGCGCTGGCCGTGCTGATGCTGTTCCTGCACTTCGGCCGCTACGCGCTCGAGGTGATGCACCTGCGCCAGGAGTCGGTATCCATCGCCGGCGGCATCGTGCTGTTCCTGATCGGCCTGCGGATGATCTTCCCGCCGCCGGAAGGCCTGCTCGGCGAACTGCCCGGCGGCGAGCCCTTCATCGTGCCGATGGCCATTCCGCTGGTGGCCGGGCCATCGGGCATGGCGGCCGTGATGCTGATGGGCAGCCAGGAGCCGGACCGGATGGGCGCCTGGAGCCTGGCCTTGTTCATCGCCTGGGTCGCGACCGCCGCCATCCTGTTCTCGGCGACCTACCTGTACAAGATCCTCGGCGCCCGGGTCCTGACCGCGCTCGAGCGGCTGATGGGCATGGTGATCGTGGCCATTTCGGTGCAGATGCTGCTCGACGGGCTCGCGGTTTACCTGCGCCTGGGGCAGGCCGGGGCGGCGTAACCGGTTACACGCGCAAGCCGCGCGAGTGCGGCTGCAAGGGGCCCTTCCGGGCAGGTCCGGACCGTCTTTTTCCTGTCATGCGCCGCCGGTAGCGTGTTAAACTCACGTTAACCCGCGAAGCCCCCGAGCACGGGTTGGGGATTTCCAGAAAAACGACCGCCGTCGAGGCAGCGTTCACGACGGTTGGCGCCGCTATTCCAAGTCACGCATTCCGCCCATGTATTCCGTCCACGCTCACTGCATTTCGAGGATCACGAGATGACTCATCGCAATCGCGTCCGGCTGTCCAAGCTGTCGCTGGCCCTTGTCGCGGCGCTCGCCGCCGCCCCTGTGTTCGCGCAGAGCACGTCCTCCGGTGTCAGCGGCACCATCGTCGGCACGAACGGGCAGCCGGTCGCCGGCGCTGAAATCACCATCACGCACACCGAATCCGGCACCGTGAGCCGCACGACGACCGATGCGAACGGCAACTACACCGCGCGCGGCCTGCGCGTCGGCGGCCCGTACACCATCACGGTCAACAAGGCCGGCGAAGGCGCGACCAGCCGCGAGAACGTCTACCTGCAGCTGAACCAGGTCGCCGACATCGATGCCACCCTCAATGCCGACGTGTCCACCCTGGGCAGCGTGCAGGTGGTGGGCAGCACCGACAACACCTTCAGCTCCGACAACCGCGGCGTCGGTACGTCGATCAGTGGCCGCGAGCTTGAAATCGCGCCGTCCGGCAACCGCTCGATCGACGACATCGCGCGCCTCGATCCGCGCATCACGGTGACCGACCAGGCCACCGGCTCGATCTCCGTTTCGGGCATGAACAATCGCTACAACGACATCTCCGTCGACGGCATGTCCCAGGGCGACCCCTTCGGCCTGAACGCCAACGGCATGCCGTACACCGGCAGCCCGATCTCGGTCGACACCATCGCCGCCTACGACATCAAGGTGTCGGACTTCGACGTCTCCGTCGACGCCGTCGGCGCCAGCATCAACGCCGTCACCAAGTCGGGCACCAACGAGTTCCATGGTTCGGTGTACTACGCGCGCAAGGACGCCAACTGGGTCGGCTCGCGCGACGGCGACGATTACACTGCGTTCGGCCAGGACAACACCGCCGGCTTCACGCTCGGCGGCCCGATCCTGAAGGACCGCCTGTTCTTCTTCGCTTCCTACGAGAAGCAGAAGATCAGCGACTTCGGTGGCAGCACCGGCGGCGGCGACGGCCTGAGCAACGGCAACGTCACCCAGGCGGAAGTCGATCAGGCGATCAGCATCGCCGAGGGCCTTGGCCTGCAGCCCGGCACCCAGGGCCTGTCCGGCAGCGACCTCACGAACAAGCGCTACCTCGCCAAGATCGACTGGAACATCAGCGACAGCCAGCGCGCCAGCCTGACCTACCAGCGCACGGAGGAAGCCCGTCCCGTGCCGTACGACCAGGCCTCCAACGCCGTCGTCCTCAGCAGCCGCTGGTACAACAACAGCAACATCACGAAGAACGCCAGCTTCCAGCTGTTCAGCGACTGGACCGCCAACTTCAGCACCGAAGCCAAGATCAGCGTGCAGAAGTTCCACCAGGAGAACGGCAACGCGGTCGACCAGCCGACGATCAACATCTGGTCGGCGAACGGCGGCCAGATCCGCATGGGCGAAGACCGCAACCGCCACGAGAACCGGATCAATACCGACAAGGTCACGGCCTCGATCTTCGGCACCCTGTATGCGGGCGACCACGTGATCAAGGGCGGCTTCGACTACATGAAGAACGACGTGCTGAACCTGTACGGCCGCGACCTGCACGGTGTGTACGAGTTCGGCAGCAGCGCCGACAGCAACGCCGGCAACTCCGGCCTCGACGACTTCGCGGCGGGCGACTACAACCGTTACGACGTGCGCGCCCCGCTGCCCGGCTATACCGTCGAAGACACCGCCGCCGCGATCGTCTTCAGCCAGGTCAGCCCGTTCATCCAGGACACCTGGCAGGCCAGCGACAACCTGTCGATCCAGTACGGCGTGCGCGTCAACATCCCGAAGGCCGAGAAGGCCCCGCCGCGGAACCCGGCGTTCGAAACCGCGTTCGGCTTCCCGAACGACTACAAGCTGGGCTCGAAGAACAAGGTGGTCCTGCCGCGGGTGTCGTTCAACTACACGTTCGACACCGAGCTCGCGTCGCAGCTGCGCGGCGGCATCGGTGCGTTCCAGAGCATCCCGCCGTTCGTGTGGCTGGCCAACCCGTACCAGAACAACGGTGTCGCGGCCGGCTCCTACACGTCCTTCGACCCGACCAACTATCCGTTCAGCACCGATCCGTACGACCAGCCGTTCCCGACCAGCGTGGCCGCCACGCGGGCGCAGATGGATTCGATCGACCCGGACTTCAAGCTGCCGACCGTGTGGAAGGTCAGCCTGGGCTACGACCACGCACTGCCGTGGATGGGCCTGGTGGGCACCGCCGAGATCCAGCACATCCGCGCCAGGGACGCCGCTTTCTACCAGGCCCTCAACATCGGCAAGCTGAATCCGGAAACCGGCCTGTACGACGCGCCCACCGGCACGCTGGCCGATGGCCGCAACAGCTACTGGTGCACGCTCGGCAACAACTCGTCCTCCAACAAGAACTGCGGCGCGAACCCCGGCTTCACCACCAACTCGACGATGCTCGGCAACACCGACAAGGGTGCCTCCACGTCGCTGACCCTGTCGCTGAAGAAGCCGCTGTCCAACGACTGGTACGGCAACGTGAGCTACACCCTCAACAAGTCGACCGAAGTGGGCTCGGACGGCAGTTCGCAGGCGTGGTCGAGCTACCAGTTCGTCTCGCGCGTGAATCCGAACGAGGAAGTCGCCAGTACCGCCACCCGCCAGATCCGCAGCTCGCTGAAGCTGTCGATGGGCTGGGAGCACGCGTTCTTCGGCGACTACAAGACCAGCGTCACGGCCTACTACAACGGCCATGACGGCCTGCCGTACACCTGGAACATCAACGGCGACCCGAATGGCGACGGCATCTTCCAGGATCCGGCGTACATCCCGCTGCGCGACGACCCGAAGGTCAGCTACGGCACTGCCACCGCGGCCCAGATCGCGGCCTTCCAGGACTTCATCGACAGCGACCTGTACCTGTCCACGCACCGCGGCACGATCGCCGGTCGCAACGAAGCGCACCTGCCGTGGATCAACCAGCTGGACATGGGCTTCCAGCAGGAGATCCCGGGCCTGTTCAAGGGCAACAAGGGCATCATCCGCCTCGACGTCTACAACTTCCTCAACCTGCTCAACAGCGACTGGGGCGACACCAACCAGATCGGCGGCTTCGACACGCGCTACCTGGCGGGCCTGAAGAGCGTCAACGCGAACGGCACGTACGTCTACAACCTCGGCACCCCCACGGCGCCGTCGTGGCAGAACGTCACTCCGTACGACTTCTACGCTTCCCAGCCTTCGCGCCCGGTTTCGCGCTGGTCGTTGCTGGTGACGCTGCGCTACGAGTTCTGACCCGACGCGACATCGAAACGAAAGGCGGCCCGGAGCGATCCGGGCCGTTTTTTTTGCCCATGCGGCCTGCGGCGGGCAAGGGCCGGTGGAGTAGACTCACCCGCCTATGAACGACGACAGCCACGCGCCACGGGGCGCCTCCACCCCGGTCACCCCCAAGCTTCCCACCGTCGACGCCAGCATCTTCCCGCGCGGCGGGCTCGACGTGCTCTCCCGCGAGGAAGTGCAGCGACTGCGCGACGCGTCCGCCGGCGGCATGCACGAACTGCTGCGCCGCTGCGCGCTCGCGGTGCTGACGACGGGCAGTACCTCGGACGACCCGCGCGCCGCGCGCGAGCTCTATCCTGATTTCGACATCCAGGTCCACCAGCTCGACCGCGGCCTGCGCCTGGACCTGCTGCGTGCTCCGGCGATGGCCTTCGTCGATGGCCAGATCATCCGCGGCGTCGCCGAACTGCTCGCCGCCGTGGTGCGCGACCTGGTCTACACGGCCATCGAGCTGGCGCCGGAGTACGAGAGCGAACTCGACACCTCGGCCGGCATCAGCGACGCGGTGTTCCGCCTGCTGCGCAACGCGCACGTGCTGCATCCGTCGGACCCGAACCTCGTCGTGTGCTGGGGCGGCCACTCGATCAACCGCGACGAGTACATGTACACCAAGGACGTGGGCTACCAGCTCGGCCTGCGCGGGCTCGACATCTGCACCGGCTGCGGCCCGGGCGCGATGAAGGGGCCGATGAAGGGCGCGACGATCGCGCACGCGAAGCAGCGCCGGCGCAACAGCCGCTACATCGGCATCACCGAGCCGGGGATCATCGCGGCGGAATCGCCCAACCCGATCGTGAACCACCTCGTGATCATGCCGGACATCGAGAAGCGACTCGAGTCGTTCGTGCGCCTCGGGCACGGCATCATCGTCTTCGCCGGCGGCGTCGGCACGGCGGAGGAAATCCTGTACCTGCTCGGCATCCTGCTCCGCGAGGAAAACGCGAAGGTGCCGTTCCCGCTGGTGCTGACGGGTCCCACCGCGGCGGCGCCGTACTTCGAGCAGATCGACCAGTTCATCCGCCTGACCCTGGGCGACTCGGCCGCGGCGCGCTACCGCATCATCATCGGCGACCCGGCCGAGGTCGCGCGCACGATGGCCGACGGCATCGACAAGGTGCGCAAGTACCGCATCGAGCAGAAGGATTCGTTCTTCTTCAACTGGTCGCTCGACATCCCGCTGGCCTTCCAGCAACCCTTCGTGCCCACGCACGAGGCGATGGCCGCGCTCGACCTGCACCACGGCCGCAAGCCGCACGAGCTGGCGGCGGACCTGCGCCGCGCGTTCTCCGGCATCGTCGCCGGCAACGTCAAGGAAGAGGGCATGCGCCGCGTCGAGGAGCAGGGCCCGTACCAGATCCACGGCGACAAGGACATGATGCAGGCGCTCGACGCCCTGCTGCGCGCCTTCGTCGAGCAGCGGCGCATGAAGATCGCGGGCGAGTACAAGCCCTGCTACGAGATCGTGGCCTGACGCTGCCCTCGGCTCCGGGGTAGGGCTGCGGCGCTCGCGGAGACTGTCCGGGCGACCGGGGCGCCGACGTGATCCCCGTCACATCGCCGGCGCGCTCGTCCCCCCGGGGGAACCGCCCGTCCGCCGCGGGCTTGCCTGCCGCCCGTTTCCCGCCGAGAGTACGACGGGGAATTCGAGGGGTTCGGCATGCAGCGGCAGGTGCGCGGATTCACGGTGATCGAGCTGATGGTGACGCTGGCGGTGCTGGCGATCGTCCTGGCGTTCGCCATTCCCGGCTTCCAGTCGGTGATCAACGACAACCGGCTCTCGAGCGCGTCCAACGAGCTGATCGCCAACCTGCAGACCGCGCGCATGGAAGCGATCCGTCGCGGGCGTCGCGTCGTCGTCTGCGCCAGCGCGAACCCCAACGCCGGGAGCGGGGCGACTTGCGCCACCGCCGGCGTCCACGGCTGGATCACGTTCGTGGACGACGACACCGACGGCGATTTCGGCGCGGGCGACACGTTGCTGCGTAACGCGACTTTCGACGCGATGGTGGAAATCACCGGCAACACCGTCTTCGATTTCCGGGCCGACGGGCTGGCGCGCGATGGCGCCGGTACGCTGATCACCGGCGACCATCTCCGGCTCCGCATCGACACGACCCAACCCGCCAGGAACGTCCGTTGCGTCGACGTCACCGTTGCGGGCGCTTCGGTCAGCAAGCCCGCCACCCACGACGCCGCCTGCACTTGAGGCCGCCCATGCACGTTCCGCAAGCCGTTCGCCGCAACTCGCCGGATCCGCGCCGCCGCATGGCAGGCGTCGGCCTGATCGAGGTCCTGATCGCAGTCACCATCCTCGCCTTCGGCCTGCTCGGGATCGCCGCCATGCAAGCCACCACGCTGCGCAACAGCCAGAGCGCCGCCGAGCGCAGCGAAGCGGCGATCGCCACCAATTCGATCCTCGAGCGCATGCGCGCGAACTACAACGAAGCCGCGAACGGGAGCTACGACCTCGCGGCCCTGACCTGCAATGCCCCCACCGGCACCAACCTGATCACGAACGACCAGAAGGCATGGATCGATTCGATCCACGCCAGCCTCGGCGCGACGGCCTGCGGGCAGATCGTGGGTTGCGGCGACGACACCTGCGAGATCATCGTCCAGTGGGACGATTCGCGCGGCACCCAGGTGGGCGCCGGCGTCGACGCGAGCAAGACCCAGAAGCTGGTCACGGAGACGCGGCTGTGAGCCCGGTACGCCGGGTGCGGCCGATTCCGCGACGCGCCATGCAGGGCGTCACCCTCGTCGAGCTGATGGTGGCGCTGGTGCTGGGGCTGATCGTCGCCGGTTCCGCGATGGCCGTGTTCATCTCCAATCGCCAGACCTACGTCGCCACCGCGAGCATGGGGCGGCTGCAGGAAGGCGCGCGGATCGCATTCGAGCTGATGTCGCGCGACGTCCGCAGTGCCGGCACCATCCCGTGTTCCAACGAAACGCTGCTCAACAACATCGTCGACACCACCGACTGGTGGGCGGCCAAGGGCGCCGGGGCATCTTCGACGGAGCAGTGGGAGAACACGAGCTTTTTCGGCTACAGCAACGCCGACGGGGATGCGCTGCAGCTGATCTCGGCGGCATCCGCGGAAGCCGATCCGACGGTAGTCGCGTCCGAACCCGCGAGCGGGCTGCCGATGGACCTGGCCGTCAACAGCGTCGACGGCATCGCCGCCGGGGACTTGCTGATGGTCTGCGATTACGGGTACTACGATTCCACGACCGGCGCCAAGCGCAGCCCCGAGGGCGCGATCTTCCAGGCGACGGCGGTCGCGCCCGGGAAGATCACGATCGCCGAAACCGGCACCCCCGGGAACAGCACGTCCGACCCCAACCTGTTCGTCCCCGATGCGCCGCTCATGCCGCAAGCCAACGGCCTCGTCGCCGTCCTGCGTCCGGTGCGCTGGTACATCGGCGACAACACCCATGGCGGGAAGTCCTTGTTCCGCACGCGGCTGGTGAACGACGGCGGCGCGCTTTCGCTGGCGGAAGACGAGATCGTGCCGGGTGCGGACGACATGGCCCTCTCCTATCTCGTCGAGGACGGGACGAGCTACGTGCCCGCCGCGTCGGTCGCGGACTGGACCAAGGTCCTGGCCGTGCAGATCGACCTGCACCTGACCGGGACCGACACGGTCGACGGCGTCGCGATCGAACGCGACCTGCAACACGTCATCGCCGTGAGGAACCGGAACCTATGAACGGGATCCGCAATGCCCGTCGCGCGCAGGCAGGCATCGCCCTGGCCGTCGTGCTGGTCCTGCTCGTGGTCATTACGCTGCTCGCGCTGGCAGCGATGCGCGGCACGCTCCTGCAGGAGCGCATGAGCAGCAACGTGATCGACCGGGGCAAGGGCTTCCAGGTCGCCGAGGCCGCGTTGCGCCAGGGCGAGGAACAGGCCGCGGAAAACCCCCGGCTCAAGGCAGGCTTCCCGACCGCCGGTTGCGGTACCGACGAATGGCAGGGGTACTGCGCGAAGCCAGACCCGGCCTCGGCCGCCGACAACGCACGCTGGGACGACGCCAACTGGGAAGCCAACTCCCGTCCGTCCACGGTCGAGGTCGGGAGCGCGGGAACCACGCCGCGTTACATGGTCGAGTTGCTGCAAACGGGCCTGCCGGCGACAGGGAGCTGTACCACGGACCTGGATGTCTCGCCCGACGCGAGTTGCACCGGCGACGAAACGATCTACCGCATCACCGCGCGCAGCGCTGCCGATGGCCGCGCCGACGTGACCCTGCAATCCACCTACGTCGTTCCCTGACGGGGAGGCGCCATGAAACGCACGACCACGAACCGTCCCACGCCGCATTGGCTGCAACGGCTGCTGCCCCCCGCGATCACGCTGCTGGCGACGCTGGCCGCGGTACCCGTTCAGGCGGTGACCATCCCGAACCTGCCGTTGCAGACGGGTACGGCGTATCCGCCGGCGAACGTGCGCTTCATCCTCGACGATTCGGGGTCGATGACCTATTCGGCGATGCCGAACGACGTCTCGTCGTACAGCAGCCTCGGCGACGACATCACCGACAAGTCATCCATCTACAACACGATCTACTACGATCCTTCCACCGATTACCTGCCGTGGATCCAGGCGGACGGCACGCGGTACACCGGCGGCACGTCGTACTACTCGGCCTACAGCAGCAACAACTACGTGGGCTCGGACAGTTACACCACGGATCTTTCCGGCAGCACGCAGACCTATTTCGTGCCGAAGACCGGGACGACCGACTTCAGCAACCAGGCCAACTATTACCGTTACCAGCTCCGCGACGTGACCGGCGACGGCCTCTCGACGCCACGCGTCGTGCGCAGCGAGTACGTCACCCCGTCCGGCGACAGCGTGTCCTGGAGCAACGTCGACATCAGCAAGAGCGGTTCCTGGACCGGGTCCTTCGTCGTCCCTTCCGACATGGCCAACCTGGTCGTGTCCATCGCCAACGGCAGCCAGGGCGACGCCGACCTGTACCTGCGCTTCGGGTCCGCGCCGACCACTTCGACGTACACCAAGGCCAGCACCGGTTCCAGCAACAACGAATCCGTATCGGTCGCCAGCCCGTCGGCCGGAACCTGGTACATCCTCGTCAAGAACTCGTCCAGTTCGAAGGCGGTCAACAACGAAGACATCACCGCCGCGTGGACCGGGAGCGTATCCGAGGGCGTGACGGGCGCCGGCTGTGCTTCCAGCTCCACCGGCGCGGATTGGCGCAACTGTACCTACGCAACGCCGACGGGGCGCAGCGAGTCGGCGGAGCTGACGAACTTCGCGACCTGGTACTCGTACCACCGCACGCGCATCAAGGTCGCCAAGTACGGCGCGAGCGAAGCGTTCAGCCAGCTCGGTTCCGGCGTGCGCGTCGGTTTCGACTCGATCTGGCACCGCAACTACTACGACATCCCGGTTTCGAACGACAACGGCCTGTTCCGGGGCAGCAACCGCACCAATTGGTTCACGCACCTGCAGGATGCCGCGGGCAGTAACGGGACGCCGCTGCATGGCGCCTTGCAACGGGCGGGCAAGTCCTTCGAAGACACGTCCGCCACCGGTCCGTGGGGACCGGAGACGGGGGACTCGCAACTCAGCTGCCGCCAGAGCTTCGCCATCCTGACGACCGATGGTTACTGGAACGACTTCTCGGGATATACGAGCACCGGCATCGGCGATGCCGACGCGGTCGACGGCGCGCTGATCACGTCCGAGGACGGCAAGACCTCGCTGCAGTACAAGGCGGTGTCGCCGTTCAAGGACAACTTCAAATCCGGCACGACGCTCTTCTCGAAGGCCAATACCCTCGCCGACGTCGCCAACTACTACTGGAAGCGCGACCTCGTCTCGACGCTGGCCAACGATGTCCCCACCTCGACCGCCGACAAGGCCTTCTGGCAGCACATGGTCACCTTCGGCGTGTCCATCGGCCTGAAGGGACGACTGGATCCCACCCAGGATTTGCAGGCCATCACCAACGGCAGCAAGAACTGGGGCGATCCGACCGATCGCGAAGACCTCGATCGCATCGACGACCTCTGGCATGCGTCGGTGAACGGCCATGGCAACTTCGTGTCGGCGGGCAACCCGACGGAATTCGTGCAGGGCCTGATCGACGCGCTCGCGACGGTCGCCCAGCGCCTGGGTTCGGCGTCGAACGTCACCGCGAACTCGACGTCCTTCCAGACCGATACGCGCGTCTACCAGGCGAGCTACGTATCGGGCAAGTGGACGGGCGAACTCGCGGCCTACGAAGTGAGCTCGGCCGGCATCTCCACCAAGGACGAGAACGGCGACGGCGTGCCCGATGCAGCTTGGGAAGCTTCCAAGGCGCTGCCGGCCTATGGCAGCCGCAACATCCTCACATGGTCCGGAAGCTCGGGCACGACGTTCCCGACGGGTTCGCAGACCAGTGCGCTGGCGCAGACGACGCGCGCGGACGTCAACGGCGGGCCGACCACCGGTGCCCAGAATGCCGCCTATATCGCCGGCTCGCAGGCCATGGAAGTCCAGCACGGCGGCAAGCTGCGCGACCGTGATTCGCTGCTGGGCGACATCGCCAACTCCTCGCCGATGTACGTCAAGGAGAGCGACACCATCTACGTCGGCGCCAACGACGGCATGCTCCACGGCTTCGATGCGCAGACCGGCGTCGAACTCTTCGCCTACGTGCCCAACGGCATCAGCTTCACCCAGCTCGGCAACCTGAGCGACCCGCAGTACAGCCCGAACCACCAGTATTTCGTGGACGGTCCTGTCGTCGTGTCGAGCACGGGGCAGACGCCCGGCAAGAACTATCTCGTCGCCACCCTTGGCCGCGGCGGGCGCGGCATCTTCGGCCTCGACGTGACCGACCCCGAGCATTTCGACGCGACCGATGTCCTGTGGGACAAGACGGGCACCGCGCTGGGCAACGACATGGGCCAGGTCCTGGGCGAGCCGCTGATCGTGACGCTCAACTCGCTGGACGGCAGCGGGGACAAGCGCCAGGCTGCGATCGTCAGCAACGGCATCAACAGCCCGAACGGCCACGCGGTCCTGTTCGTCCTCGACCTGGACGATGGCAGCGTGATCGCCCAGATCGACACCGGAATCGGCAGTGACAACGGCCTGTCCGCGCCGCGCGGCGCCGACACCGACGGCGACGGCGACGTGGACTACGTCTACGCAGGCGACCTGAAGGGCAACATCTGGAAATTCGACCTGCACGATTCGAATTCGAGCAACTGGGACGTCGCCTTCTCCGGCGAGCCGCTGTTCACGGCCAAGGACGCCGACGGCACGCCGCAGCCGATCACCGCCGGACTGGCCATCGCGCGCGACCCGGCCACCAACAAGGTCTGGGTGTTCGCCGGCACGGGCAGCTTCATGACGTCCGCCGACGTGACCGACACCGATACCCAGACGATGTACGGGTTGATCGACGACAAGCCGGCCGACGCGATCGCGAGTCGCGACGAACTGATGGACCGCAACATCATCGTCGCCACCACGCAGGACGGGCGCGACGTGCGCGGTTTCGAGTCCGCGGGGACCATGACCTCCGGCAAGCGCGGCTGGTACGTGGACCTGGACACGCCAGCCGGCAGCGGCGAACGCGTCGTCAGCAATCCGCGCGTCCGCGGCGCGGTGCTGTTGTTCGCCAGCATGATCCCGCCGCAGGAAAACACCTGCGACGCCGGCGGCACCGGTTACGTGAACGCGATCGACCCGTTCACCGGCACCAGCCTGGACCAGCCCTATTTCGACAGCAACAACGACGGCAAGGTCGACGACAACGACAAGGTCACCAGCAGCGGCGGCGTCACCGTGGCGGTGGGTTCGGTCGACCTTGGCGTGGGCATGCCGACGTTGCCGACGCTGATCGACAAGTTGCTGGTGGTGGGTGGATCCAAGGGTACGCTGGGCTCCGTCGTGATGAACCCGCAAGGCGGGTCGGCGCGCCGCATCTCCTGGCGCGAGATCATCAGGGACTGACAACATGGAGATGGCCATGCGCAACATCCCCGCGCGCCGCGCGAAAAGTGCGGGCTTCACCCTGATCGAACTGATGATCGCCGTGGCGATCGTGGCGATCATCGTGGCCGTGGCGGTCGGCAGCTACGACTTCGCCACGGTCAAGACCCGCCGTGGCGCGGCGAAGGCCTGCCTCATGAGCGATGCCCAATACATGGAGCGGTACTACACGCTCAATTTCAAGTATGAGGATGCGGTCCTCCCGGATTGCCAGGACGACGTTTCCGATTACTACACCGTCGGTTTCGCGAGCGGCTCGCCGACCACGGATGCCTTCACCATCCAGGCCATCCCGACGTCGAAGCAGAAGGATTCGAGCTGCGGCACGCTGTCCATCGACAGCACCGGCGTCAAGGGCGCGAACAACGTCGGTTCCTGCTGGTAGTACCGCGGCTTCGCGGGGCGCCCGCGCAGCCGGATGCCACAAAGTCGGAAACGGTTACATCGGATGTCACCGTTTCCGGCATTTGACACGCATGAAACGCCGTCGGTAATGTGACCTCCGTCGCAGGACGCCGCCCAAACGGCGCACTGCGGAGGCATCCGGCAGCCAAAGGGATGGCGGCCGGTACCGAAGGCGTCCGGAGAGAACGCCCGGACAAAGCAATGGACGCACGCCGCCGCGAGGCGGCATTCGGGGTACACCCTCAACGCGATTGAAGGCCGGCCTGCGGCAGGGAAGCAAGGCAAGGAACGCACGGGCAGGAAGCCGCGACAAGGAAGCCACGCGGGCACAGGCAGACCGGCACGACATTCCGGCATTCGGAAACGCCCGGCCCTTTCGGGGGCCGGGTTTTTCTTTGGTGCGTCGTGTCCCTAGAACAGCAGGTCGATGCCGTGCGCCGCCATCGCGGCGAACTTGCCCGACAGCAGGCCGAACACGGCCACGGAGGCGGCGCCCGCGATCCATGCGGCCAGCATCAGGGCGCCGTCGCGTTCGAGCAGCGCCAGCGCGAACAGCAGCGACAAGGCGCCGAACAGGTAGTTGGTGAACGGGATCGGCAGCGACAGCAGCAGGCCCAGCAGCACCAGCAGCAGGCCGGTCAGCGCTGCCGCGGCGCGGTGCTGGAGCAAGTGCGGCAGGCGCGGGCGCACGATTTTTTCCAGGCGCGCCAGCCAGGGGCTCATCAACCGGTAGAAGCGCGCCAGCGCGTGCCGGTGCGGGCCGCGGCGCTCGATCGCCGCCGGCAGCCAGGGTTCGCGCCGGCCGACCAGCAGCTGCAGCCCGATCAGGACGACCAGCGGGCCACTGACGGCGCCGCCGATCGGGATGGGGATGAACGCGGGCAGCGTGGCGACGAACAGCAGCATGCCGAACGCGCGGCGACCCAGGCCATCGAGCAGGTCGCCAAGCCGCAGGGTCGTGTCCGGATCGCCTTGGGTCCACGCGTCGAGCAGGGCGCGCAGGCCGCGGCCGTCGATGCCGCCATCACCCCGCGGGTCGTTCGGCATCGGCGTGGTCACGCATCGCCGTCGCTGTCGCCGTCCCGCTCCGGCAGCCGCTGCAGCAGCAGCTTGTCGATGCGCGGGCCGTCGAGGTCGACGACTTCGATGCGCCATCCCGACCAGTCGAAGTGCTCGCCCGCGTTCGGGATGCGGCTGAAGCGCGCGATCACCATGCCGGCGGCGGTGTTGTAGTCGTGCTCGTCCTCGCCGGGCAGGTCGCCGCCGCCGATCAGTTCGCGCAGGTCGTCGACCGGCAAGGAGCCGTCCACGAGCAGCGAGCCATCATCGCGCTCGACCACCAGCGCCTCGGCGTCGTGGCCTTCGCCCGACTGCACGCGGCCGATGACCGCGCCCATCAGGTCGTTGAGCGTGACCATGCCCGCGACGTCGCCGTACTCGTCCACGACCAGTGCGATCGACTGCTGCTCTTCGCGGAAGATCTCGAGCAGCTTCAGCGCATGCGTGGATTCGGACACGAACACCGCCGGCCGCAGTTCCGAGAACAGGTCCGGCGTGCGCTGGTCGAGGCTGTCGAGCAGCGTCTTCACCTCGAGCACGCCGAGCACGTCGGAGTCGCTGCCGCGGTACACGGGATAGCGCGAGTACGGCGTCTCGCGCATCGCCGCGAGGTTCTCTTGCAGGCTGGCGGACGCGTCGAGCCAGGCGATGCGCACGCGCGGCGTCATCAGGCTGTCGGCGGTACGGTCGCCGAGGCGCATCACCCGCTGCATCATGTTGCGTTCGTCCGCGTCGATCACGCCCTGCTCGTGGCCTTCGGCCACCAGCATCCGGATCTCTTCCTCGGTGATGGTGCCGGCCTGGGACTGGTGCAGGCCGAGCAGGCGCATGGTCAGCCGCGTGCAGGTCGCCAGCAGGACGACGAGCGGCTTGGCGACCTTGGCGAAGAAGTCCATCGGGTAGGCGACCGCCGTGGCGATCGTTTCCGGGCGCAGCGTGCCGATGCGCTTGGGCACCAGCTCGCCGACCAGCCCGAACAGGAACAGCATGACGATGAAGCCGAAGACGAAGCCCAGCTGGTGGGCATAGGGTGCCAGCCACGGAATGTCCGCCAGCGGCTCGGCGAGCTTGGCGCCCATCGATTCGCCGCCGAAATAGCCGATCAGCAGGCTCAGCAGGGTGATCCAGAGCTGGACCGCCGACAGGAAGCCTTCGGGGTGCTCGGCCAGGTGCAGGGCCTTGCGCGCGCGGCGGCTGCGCTCGGCGAGCTGCCGGAGCCGGGTCTTGCGCGAGGTCAGCACGGCCATCTCCGACATGGCGAAGAAGGCGTTGCACAGGATCAGGATGAAGACGACCAGAAGCTGCAGCACGCGCGGGTCCAGGGGCTCGGGGCGGCGTCGGGGCCGGCGCCCGGATCATAGCAGCCGCCCCCGGGAGGCCCGGCGACAGGCCCGGGAACCCCGTCGTGACACGGAATCGTCATAATCCCGCCATATCCTCGTCATCCTTCCGCAACCGGGGCCCAGGCCGATGTTCTCCCTCCAGACGATCTTCGGACAGGGCAAGCAGTTCTACGCGCTGCTGGACGAGGCGGCCGACGCCGCCCACGCGAGCACCCGCGCCCTGCACGAGATGCTGCGCGAACCCGGCCGCGAGCCGTCGCTGGACGCCTTCAAGCTGGCCCGCCAGCGCGAGCGCGAAGCCTCGAACAAGATCAGCCAGGCGCTGGTGGACACGTTCATCACCCCGATCGAGCGCGAGGACATCGAGGCGCTGGGCTCGGCCCTGTACAAGATCCCCAAGCAGGTCGAGCGCTTCGCCGACCGCTACGTGCTGGCCCGCCACCGCCTGGACGGCATCGACTTCGCCCCGCGCGCCGCGATGCTGGAGAAGGCGGCCGCCGTGGTGGTCGAGATGGTGAAGGAGCTGCGGCACCTGCGCCTGGAGCCGATGAAGCAGCTCAACGACAAGCTGCGCGTCATCGAAACCGAAGCGGACCGCCTGATCCTCGAGCTGCACCGCGACATCTACTCGGGCCGCCTCGACGCGGGCGAGATGTTTTTGCTCAAGGAGTTCTTCGAGATCCTCGAGAAGGCCATCGACCGCTGCCGCGAGGCCGGCGTCGTCGCCTACGAAATCGCGCTGAAGAACAGCTGACAACGGGGCCACGCAGATGCTGACCCTCGTCTTGGTGGTGGTGTTCGCCGCCTTCGTCTTCGAGTTCATCAACGGCTTCCACGACACCGCGAACTCGATCGCCGCGTCGGTGGCGACCAAGGTGCTCTCGCCGGGGCAGGCCGTCAGCCTCGCCGCGGTGATGAACCTGGTCGGCGCGCTCACCGGCACGGCCGTCGCCGCCACCATCGCGACCGGCATCATCAACACCGGGGTGGTCGAGCCGACGATGCAGGTCATGCTGAGTGCGCTGCTCGGCGCGATCGGCTGGAACCTGTTCACCTGGTGGTTCGGGCTGCCGTCGTCGTCCTCCCATGCGCTGATCGGCGGCCTGTGCGGCGCGGCGCTGTCGGCTTCGCATGGCAACTGGGACGCGCTGATCTGGTCGCAGGACCTCGGCGGCTGGATGCACAACAAGGGCCTGGTGTGGAAGGTCTTCCTGCCGATGGTGGTCTCGCCGGTGGCAGGCTTCCTGCTCGGCATGGGGATGATGGTGTTCCTGTGGTTCGTCATCTCGATGATGGCGCGCGCCGGCGGGCGGCTCGCACGCGCAGCGCGGCCGCGCTGGGTCAACGCGTTCTTCGGCAAGGTGCAGATCCTTTCGGCCGCGTACATGGGCTACGCGCACGGCCACAACGACGCGCAGAAGACGATGGGCGTGATCGCATTGACCCTCGTCGGCGCGGAGGCCAGCGGCGCGTTGCGCGACCTGCCGCCCTGGCTCGCCTTCATGCATCCGGACCGTGCCGTGGGCAGCGACGTCGCCACCTGGATCATCCTGAGTTGCGCGTTGGTGATGGCTGCGGGCACGGCGTCGGGCGGCTGGCGCATCATCAAGACGCTCGGCCACAAGATGGTGAAGCTGCACCCGATCAACGGCTTCGCGGTGGACACCAGTTCGGCCACAATCCTGACCCTGGCCGCGCACTTCGGCATGCCGGTCTCCACGACGCACAGCATCTCCACCGCGATCATGGGCGTGGGCTTCGCGAAGAACCCGCGCGCGCTGAAGATCACGGTGATCGAACGCATCATCTGGGCATGGATCCTGACCATCCCGGCGGCGGGCGGCGTGGCGTTCGGCTTCTACCGGCTGCTGGGCGCGCTGGGCGTGGCGTGAGCCCGGGCGTGGCGGCCGCAAACAGGCCGGCCGTGGCGGCGACCCCGGAACAGCGCATCCTCGCGGCGGTGCGGGCGATCCCGCCCGGTGAGGTCGCCGCCTACGGCGAGGTCGCGCGCCGTGCCGGGTTGCCCGGTCGCGCGCGGCTCGCGGCGAAGGTCCTCAGCGGCAACACCGATCCCGCGCTGCCCTGGCACCGGGTGCTGCGCGCCGACGGGCGCATCGCGTTCCCGGCCGGATCGAAGGGCCATCGGGAGCAGGCGCGCCGGCTGAAGGCCGAGGGCGTGCGCGTGCAGAAGGGCCGGGTGCGGATCGCCGCGACCTCGGGCTTCGACATGGACGCCGAGGTCTGGGCGCCCCGCACGCCGGGCGAGTGACGCGGGCCGGTCGGCCGACCGGTATCATGGGCGCCACGATGTTCTCCAATATCCCCCCCATCACCAAGGCGCTGTTGATCGCCAACGGCGTCGTGTTCCTGCTGCAGCAGCTGGCCGGCGATCCGGCGTTCGCGCCCTTCATGCTCTGGCCGCTAGGCGGCGCCGAAGCGTTCGGCCCGTCGACGATGTTCCTGCCGTGGCAGCTCGTCACGTACGCGTTCCTGCACGGCAGCTACGCGCACGTGGGCTTCAACATGCTCGCGCTGCTGATGTTCGGCGCGCCACTGGAATACACGTGGGGGCAGCGGCGCTTCGCCGCGTTCTATTTCACGTGCGTGGTCGGGGCAGGCTTGTGCCAGCTCGCGATCGCTTCGTGGGCGGTATCGCAGGGCGGCGGCGCCTATCCGACGGTCGGCGCTTCGGGCGGCATCTTCGGCTTGCTGCTGGCCTACGGGATGCTGTTCCCGAACCAGCGCGTCATGTTGCTGATTCCGCCGATCCCGATGCGGGCGCGCACGCTGGTGATCGTCTATGGCGCGATCGAGCTGCTGATGGGCTTCACCGGCCTGCAGCCGGGCGTGGCGCACTTCGCGCACCTGGGCGGCATGCTGTTCGGCTGGCTGCTGATCCGCTACTGGCGCGGCCA
>CAMLSB010000023.1 GCA_946482565.1 uncultured Lysobacteraceae bacterium
GCACTTTCGTCTCGCCGCCCAGCGCCGGCATGACGTTGAGCAGCTTCACCCGCGCATGGAACAGGCGCGCCTTCACCGTTCCGACGGGACACTGGAGGATGGCCGCGACCTCGTTGAGGCTGTGGCCGATGCCGTAGACCAGTTCGACGACGACGCGCTGGTCGGCGGTGAGATGCTCGAGCGCCTTGCCGAGCAGGTCGCGCAACTCGCGGTCCTCGCCCGGGTCGGCCACGCCGTCCATCTCCGGGAGGAGCGTGTCCTCGGTCAGTTCGTCGAACGCTTCGTTGCCCTGCCGGCGCAAGGCCTTGAGTCCGCAGCGATACGCGATCCCCATGAGCCAGGTGGACACGCGCGCGTCGCCGCGGAACTGGCCCGCGTGCTGCCACGCGATCCAGAAGCAGTCGTTGACGACTTCCTCGATGACGTCCGGGCGCCGGGTCAACCGCGACAGGAACCGGCACAGCCGGCCGTGGTAGTCGCGATACAGCGTGGACAGCGCATCGCGATCGCCGGCGGCCATGCGCTGGATCAGCGCCCGGTCGATGGCATCAGCGCGTGCATTTGCCTCGTTCATGGGTCCCTGGCGGTCGATCCGCTACCTGGCTTCGTGCGTAGGTGCCTCGTCGCGACGAATAGGTTGCCTCAGAACGCCCGGGACAGCGTCGCGACCCACCCGGGCGCCCGGGCACCATAGACGCGACGGTCGCCGAGGCTGTCCATGTTGCGGTCGACCTGCAAGCGCCAGGGGCCGTGGCTCCAGGCCAGGCCGAGGCTGCCATAGCCGTACACCCGCACCTGGTCGTACCGGTAGGTGCGGCCCGCGCCGGAGTGGTAGGGAGGGCGACGGCGGCCATAGGTCGTGATCGTCGCCTGGCCGATCCCGACGCCCGCGGAAAGGGAAAGATGGCTTGCGACGGGCCAGTTGAGCGTGGCGTCGGCCGCGCCCGTCACCCGCCGCGGCGCACGCGGGTTGTCGACGCGGATGGCCGACACGCCAAGCGACAGCAGGTCGCGGTAGGTGAAATAGAGGTTGGCGTCGAGCCGGTCGGGCATGCCGCTGCCGCGGTAGTCGTAATACAGGAGGCTCGCCTGCGCCTGCCATTCGGCCGACGGGGCCCAGGCGCGCGAAACACGCGCCAGCGCCATCACGGGCATCCCCGGGGAACGCGTTTCCACCGCGCTGGCGGCGCCGAGCGACCAGCCGGTGGGCGAAGTCCAGGACACCGCACCCTGCAGGATCGGGGTAGCCGGCGTGATCGCGAGCCCGCGATCCACCAGTTGCGACGACAGCGCGATCTTCCCGTCCACGCGCGACTGCGCATGCACCGCCGCAGGCAGGCAGGCATGCGCGGCAACCGCGGCCAGCACCAGCGCCACGCCGTGGCAGCGGGCAATCAGTGGGACGCGGGGTATCGGGATGTGCCGGCGTGCCCGGGCCATCATGCTCGCATTCAAGCCATTCGCCTGGATGCGAGACTACTGGCCGTGCATGGACTATTCAAATCGGGTATGTGCAAGCCTCGCCGGCGGGGCCTCACCGCGCCTCGATGAAGTCCGCCAGCGCCTGGATATCGGCATCGCCCAGCGACTGGGCCACGCCGTGCATGATCGCGGCGTTGCTCGTCTTGCCGCGGGCGCCGCCCTTGAAGTCGTGGAGTGCCTTGGCGACGTATGCGCCAGACTGGCCCTGCAGCCGCGGAACCGTGGACCAGGGCGGCCGCGGCCCCGTGGCGTCCACGTCGGCATCCGAACGCGGCCCGCGGCCGCCGGCGCCATGGCAGGCCTGGCAAGGCGGGACGCCCTGGGACGGATCGCCGGTGGTGAACAACTTCGCGCCACGCGAAGCCGCCCCCTCCTGCGCGCCCGCCTTCGCGGGCAGCGAGGCGTAGTACGCGGCGAGGTTGCGCATGTCCGCATCGCCGATGGAGGCGACCATCGCGCCCATGACCGGGTCGCTGCGCTGCCCGTCCTTGAACGTCTTCAGTTGCACGTACAGGTAGGTGGCCGACTGGCCGGCCAGGTTGGGGAAGTTCGGCGCGATGCCGACGCCGTTGCCGCCGTGGCAGGCGCTGCACACCGCCGAAAGCGCCTTGCCCGCCTGCGCATCGCCGGTGATCGGCGGCTGCCTTCGCAGGTCGAGGACGCCCGACTGCGGCGTGGCCGTGGCGCCGCCGCCTTCGGCCGCGATGGCGAACGCCGCCGCGAAGGTGGCGGCCAGCGCCATCGTCGCGACGGCGAGCAGGTGGAAGGGATGCCTGGGGCGTCGCATGCTTCGACTCCTTCACAACCGGATGGTGAGGAACGCCCCCACCGCCATCGCGCTCCAGCGCGATGGCGGCGCGAGTTCCGTGAACACGCGGTTGCCGACGACGAGATCGACGGGCGTGTCGAAGCCGGCGAAGTGCCAGTCGAAGAACCGGCCACGCTGGTACTGGCAGGACAGGCGCAGTTCGACGTTGGGCGTGAGCGCGAGGTCGAGCTTTGCCGCGATGTCGTGCGTGCGGTAGATGTTCGCGGGGAAGCGGTCGCCGACCGCGGCTTCGTCGAGGATGCGGGCGTACACGACGGAAAGCGCGGCGAGCGTCGCGTAGTCGTAGCGGTCGACCCCGCGCGAACCGCTGAAGTCGTAGCCGATGTCGATGCGCACGCGCGGCGTGAACACATGCTGCAAATGCACGCCGGCGTTGACGTTGCGCTCCTCGTCCGCCGCCGACCAGGCATTGGCGAAGGGATAGAACGGGCCGCCGGCTTCCGGATCGGCCTGGTCGGGCGAGGAATACGCCAGCGCTTCGTTGTCGTTGATGTTGCCCTGCGCGAGCCGGCTCGACTGGTAACCGCCGTAGGCGCTCATCGTGGTGCCGGGCGAAGGCGACCAGTCCCACGCGACGTCCGCGCCGGTAGTGTCGAACGCTCGCCGCCCGATCGACGCGCGGTAATCCTTGCGGTCGCCTTGCAGGGTGGCGCTGATCGTGGCGGCGTCGCCCACCGGCATGACCAGGATCGCGCGCAATCGTTGCGAGGACAGGTCGCCGAGGTCGTATTTGCGCATCTGCGCGACCGTAAAGGCCGGGTTGCCCACCGCGGGTGGCACGTACCCCGGCATCGACGGCGAATACGCGGCGAAGTACGGATCGGGGTCGTAGGCATCGCCGGTGCGGCGTTGCGCTTCGTAGGCCACGCGCAGCGTGGCGCCGCCGGGGATCATCGCACTGGTGCGCGCCCCGCCTGGAATCCGGCCGTCCCACGTCAGCTCGAAGCGCTGGTCGTCGACGCGGTCGCGTTCGCGCACGCTCGGCGTGCGCCGCTCGAACCGGTAGCGCGTGCCCAGCGTGCCACGCGCGCCGAAATCGCGGCTGCCGCCGAGTTCGAAATCGAGGCGATCGTAGCTGTAGGGAATGTTGGCGACCTGGGTGTACACGGACTGGTACGCGGCATCCCCCGGCTTGAACAGGCCGGAGAACGCCGGCTCGGGGATGACGAGCGCCACCGCGCCGTTCTCTGCGACATAGCCGTACTGGCCGGTCAATGGGTTGTACATCGTGTAGCGCGTGCGGTTGTCCTCGTCGTAGCGGCGCAGGTGCGCGAACAGGCGGACCGCGTCGGTCGGCCGGAAGTCGGTGCGCACGTCGACGAGCATCGTGTCGATGCGCGCCTTCGCGGTGGTCCGCGACAGCGCCGCCGTGGTGTTCCAGTCCGAGCACGCGATGCCGCTGGTCGAGACCGACGCGCCATCGGGACAGAACGCGGGATCGAGCGGCGCCTGCAGCGGATCGTCCTGGCGCATGCTCGCCCAGGACGCCGTCAGCGACAGGTTGCCGTTCCAGAACTTCAGCCGGTGCGAACCCTCGATTTGCACGTTGTAGTAGTCGTTGTCCGGTTCAAGCGCCCACGTGCCGCCGTTGATCATCGATCGGGTGCCCGGTACCACGGAAAACGGCACCTGGTAGTCGAGGTGGTCCTTGTGGTCGCGGAAGAACGAACCGTTGAGGCTGAAGTCGAGCAGCCAGCCCATCGCGCCGCCCTTGTTGCGCAGCCCGAGATGGACGTCGGTGGTCGTGGAATCGACGGGGCGCACGGTCTCGTACTGGCCCCCGAACTTGCCGGGGACACCGGGCGCACCGAGCCCGCCCGGCCCCGGCGCGACGAAGAAATAGCTCAGGTACATCGGGCCGCCCCAGGCACGCTCGCCTTCGCGGCGTTCGCGGGTCACGCCCGCGTAGCCGATCCAGCGCTGCGATGCCGCGCCTTCCCAGCTGGCGCCGGAGCTGCGTCGCGCGATGCCGAGTGTTTCGCGCGGACGGGCCTCCATGGCGGCGCGCACCGCGTCGGGCTTGCTGCCGGTGGCGATGCCCGGCGGCAGCACGAGGCTCGTGGTGCCGACGCCGTCCCACAACGGGTACGCGGTCGTACCCAGGACATGCGACGTCGCGCGCTGGAAGAATTCGAAGCGGCTCGAACCGTAACGCCCGGCGCGGACGCGAAGATATTCGTCGTCCTGGCTGATCCTGCTGCCGCGCACCTCGACGTAAGCGCCGGTGTCGCGGTTCAATGCCGAAAACGCGAGCAGGCCCAGGACCGGCCCGTTTCCCCAGTCCGTGTACCTCCGGAAGAACGCATTGTCGTCGTCGCCGCGCGTCGACACGTATCCGAGCCTGACCAGCCCGTAGTAGCTCCAGTCGGTCGTTCCGATCGCCTTTTCGCCGGGCACCGCGTGCGGATACGGATAGAGCGCGCCGGTGGGCGTGCGCAGCTGGCCCGGATGCAGCCACGACATGCCCTGCGGATCCGCGACGACGAAGGGATCCCAGCCCGCCGGGTCCAGGCCGTTGCCGAACTGCAGGTTGCCGACGCGCTGGGAATCGCTGGTGTCCGCTTGCGCCAGGGCGTCCGCGCAAGGGCCCAGGCCCAGGATCGCGCCGACGAGCGCCGCGAGCACGTTCGGTTTCAGCATGCTCGATATAGGCATGCTCGATACAGGCATGTTCGGCTTCGGCATGGCGACGCCCTGGTGGAATGGACCGGTCACTTGACCAGCGTGGGTCCGGCGGGATGGTTGGATCCGTGGATGTTGCTGTGGCAGTTGAGGCATCCGCGCGACATCACGCGCTCGTCCGGGACGAGCCCGCTGCGCAGGTTCTGGCGCGTCAGCAGGTCGTTGGGATGCTGGAAGTTGGTGTGGCATTGCTGGCACAGCATCGGCACCGGCGTCACCAGCAGGTCTGCATGGTTGGAGCCGTGCGGCGTGTGGCAGTTCAGGCAGCTTTCGCGGACCGGCGCATGCTCGAACAGGAACGGGCCGCGCTTGTCCGCGTGGCAGGAGTAGCAGGTTTCGTTGACGGTGGCGGTCTTGAGCAGCGGCGCGGTGACCGTGCCGTGCGGGTTGTGGCAATCCACGCACGACAGCTGCCCTTCCGGCAACGGCATGTGCGAACGGCGGTTGAACTGCGCGCGCACGTCGCGATGGCAGGTCGCGCACACCTCGTTGATGGTGGGCCTGGCAAGCAGTCCTTCGGACGACAGCCGCACCATCGGGTTGTGGCAATCGGTGCACGACAGGCCGCGACGCTCGTGCACCGATCCGGTCCAGTGCTGGCGCGCGCCATTGGCGTGGCAGCCCAGGCAGGTGCCTGCCTGCACGTCGACCGGGGTCGCGCTGCCGTGCGTATAGGCGATGATCAAGCCCTTCGCTTCGGGACGCTGCGCGTGCGCCGATCCCGGGCCATGGCAGGCTTCGCACGCGCCCTGCGGCGCGACGCCGTGCGCTCCCGCCATGAAGGCGCTGACGTGGAGGCTGTGCGACGCCTGCAGCGTCTCCAGCGCATGGCAGGACGCGCAACTCTTCGCGCCGATGGGCATCGCATGCGGCGCCAGCGGGTTGGACGCCACGCGTGCCGCGGAAAACGGCAAGGCGGGCACGTCGTCCAGCGCCATCCGGTGCAGCGGGGTGTCGCCGCCCATGTCCGTCGGCGGAAGCATGCGCAGGAAGTCGCTCGCGGTCATCGGCCTGGGCAGGGCGCGGGACGCGGCCTGGACCGGGCGGGCCTGTCCGCCGCCCTGCTGCGCGTGCAGGACGGGCACGCCCAGCAGGCCCTGGGCCGCCACCATGACCAGCAACGCCACTACCGGCAACGCCATCCGCCGCTGCCTGCGGGGCCCTGGCCCGCCGGCCCTTCCTTCGCCGGATGCTTCCATCATCGAGCCGCCCCCGCATGCGCCTGGCGGTGGGTGCCGGACCTGCCGGCAAAAGGTTGCAATGGGCGCCGGCCCCGCCTGGACGCAACTTTTCCGCGGTCCCGCGGCACCCATCGGCATTCGAGGAGGGGCGCGACATGACGGGAATCCGCGGCCCTGCAGCCGCATCGGTCGCGACGCAGCTGGACGACACCCGGCGCGCGTTCGACAGCGTGGCCGCCGACTACGACGGCCCGCGCGGCAACAACGAGCTGATCCAGCGCATGCGCCGCACGCTCTGGGACGTCGTGGACCGCGAACTCGCGCCCGGCGCGCGCCTGCTCGACCTGGGTTGCGGCACCGGCATCGACGCGCTGCGGTTCGCGCAATGCGGTTATCGCGTGGTCGCCACCGACTGGTCTCCGGGCATGGTCGCGCGCACCGAAGCCCGCATGGCGGAAGCGCAGCTGCCCTCGCCCGTGACGGTGAGGCAACTGGGGATCCAGCAGCTCGCCGAACTCGACACTGCGCATGACAGTGCGTTCGACGGCATCTATTCCAACTTCGGGCCGCTGAACTGCGCACCGGACCTCGCCGCGACCGCCGACGAATGCGCGCGCCTGCTCGCGCCGGGCGGCGTGCTCGTGTTCTCGGTGATGGGCCGGATCTGTCCGTGGGAGCTCGGCCATTACGCGCTGCGCGGCCGCTTCGGACGCGCCGGCGTCCGCGCCGCGCGGGGCGCGACGGCGGTCGGCATGAACCGGCACACGATCTGGACACGCTATTACCTGCCGCGCGAATTCCACCGGCCTTTCGCGACGCGATTCTCGCTGGAGGACTATCGCGCGCTGAGCCTGTTCCTCCCGCCGCCCTACCTCGTGGACTTCTACCGCCGCCACCAGGCCTGGTGCGAGCGACTGGGCAGGCTCGACGACCGCGTCGGCGACTGGCCGCTGCTGCGCGACACGGGCGACCACTTCCTCATGGTGATGCGCCGGCGCTGAGCATGGACGCGACGCCCGCCACGATCGGGATCGACCTGCACGGGGCCGCCACGCTCGCACCGGCTGGCGTCGTGCGCACGCCGCTGCCGATCCGCGACGGTCGCATCGGCAGCGCAGCCGGCGTACAGGCGCCACGCCTGCGGCTGGACGGGCACCTGGTCCTGCCGGGGCTGGTCAACGCGCACGAGCACCTGCACGTGAACGCGGTACCCCCGCTCTTGCACGACGAGCCGTTCCGCAACAGCTACGAGTGGATCGAAGCGTTCGGCGCGCATTTCGCGCAGCCGGCGGTGGCCGCGGCGCTCGCCGTGCCCCGGGACGTGCGCATGCGCCACGGCGCGCTGAAGAACCTGCTGGCCGGCACCACCTGTGTCGCTCACCACGATCCCTGGCATCCGGTGCTGGACGAACCCGATTTCCCGGTCGCCGTGCTGCGCGGCCATGGCTGGAGCTATGCGCTCGGATGGCCGGGCTATGGCCCCGATGCGCGGCGCAGCTTCCTCGACACGCCGGGCGAACGCCCGTGGATGATCCACCTGGCCGAAGGTACCGATGCCGTCGCGCAGGCGGAACTGGACGCGCTCGACGCCATCGGTTGCCTCGCGCGCAACAGCGTGCTGGTGCACGGCGTGGGCTTGCGCGCGTCCGACATCGAACGCGTCATCGAACGAGGCGCGGCCGTCGTCTGGTGTCCTTCGAGCAACCACGCCCTGCTCGGCCGCACGCTGGATCCACACCGGCTGCTCGCCGCCGGCCGGCTCGCGCTGGGCACGGATTCGCGGCTCAGCGGCGCGCGCGACATGCTCGACGAAATGCGCGGCATCGCGCTGCGCGGCGAACTGGCGCAGGCACGGTTGCTGGAACTGGCGACCACTGCCGCCGCGCGCATCCTGCGCATGCCGGGCCATGGCAGCCTCGGGCCGGGCGACCGGGCGGACCTCCTGGTCGTGCGCGATACCGGGGGCAACGCCGCGGACGCGGTCGCGGGCCTGCGCCGCAGCGACCTGCGCGCGGTCGTGCGCGACGGACTGCCCTGCATCACCGATCCCGACCTGGCCGACTGGTTCGCGATCGCCGGCGTCGACGCCGTGCCGGTCTCGCTCGACGGCCAGCCGAAGCTGCTGGCGCGCTGGCTCGCCGATCCCGCCGTCATCGCGCTCGAACCGGGCCTCGAACCCGACACCGGCGCCGGGCGATCGCAGGGCGCGCCCGCGTTGATCACGGGGAGCCGCTGATGCCGGGCACCGCAGCGAACGCCCCGATCCTCCTCGACCCGGTGCCCGCCTATGCGCTGTGGGCGTCGAGCTATCCGGCGCATGCGCACAACCCGGTGATGCTGGCCGAGGAACGCGCCATGCTCGCGCTGCTGCCCGAATCGCTGCGCGGGATGGCCGTGCTCGACGCAGGCTGCGGCAGCGGACGCTACATGTTGCACGCGCTGCGGCGCGGCGCGGCGCGCGCCACCGGCGTGGACCTGTCGCCGGAGATGCTCGCGCATGCCGGCGATGCGCTGCGCGGCTTCGGCGAGCGCAACGACGGACGCGACAACGGCCACAATCGCGGCGGCAACCGGGAAGCCTCCATCGGACTGGTCGCCGGAAGCCTCGACGCCCTGCCCGTCGCGGATGCCAGCGTGGATCTCGCCGTTTGCGGCCTCGTCGTCGGCCACCTGCCCGACCTGCGCGCATGCGTCGCCGAACTCGCCCGCGCGACCCGACCCGGTGGCAACGTGCTGTGCAGCGACGTCCACCCGATCGGCCACGCGCTCGGATGGGTGCGCGATTTCAGGCATGGCGGCGAACGCTACGCCGTTCGCCACGCGCAACACCTCTACGCCGACTGGCACGACGCCTGCACGGCGGCCGGCCTGCACATCGAGCAGGTGCGCGAGCCGATGCTGGACCCGGCCGACATCCCCGCGGGCGCGCGCTTCGATCGCGCCGCCCTCGATGTGCCCGTCGCCCTGGTACTGAAGCTGCGGCGCGCGCCTTGACCCCGGACTCCCTGGACATCCATCGCATGCCGAACGCTCCGCGCACCCTGCTGGTCAACCCCACGATCGCGTCGCGCCGCAGCGCGCGTTTCCCGCTGGCACTGCTGACCCTGTCCGCGGCGCTGGAGCGGAATGGCGCGGGCAGCAGCCGGATCATCGACGGCAATGTCGATCGCGAGTTCGTCGACGCGGCGCTGCGCGCGATCGAAGAGGAACCGTTCGACCTCGCCGGCATCAGCGTCATGGGCGGCCCGCAGCTGGCGCCGGCGATGGCCGTTTCGCGCGCGATCCGCGAACGCTTCCCGAAACTGCCGATCGCCTGGGGTGGTTACTTCCCCACGCTCAACACGGAAGCGGCGATCGGCTCGCCGGACGTGGACTACGTCATCCGCGGCCCCGGCGACGAGACCCTGCCGGAACTCGTCGCTGCGCTGCGCGACGGCGACCACGCCGCACCCGGGCGCGTCGCCGGGCTGTCCTGGAAGAACGGCGACGCCATCGTGCACAACCCCGCACGACGCATTCCGGTCCCCGCCGGCGGGGATCGCTTGCCCTACGAACTGCTGGGCGACCCGCGTCGCTATCTCGCGCGCACCTATCTCGGCCGCCGCACCGCCGTCCACCAGGCGGCGACCGGTTGCCGCTTCCGCTGCACCTTCTGCGGCGTCGCGGCGATGTACGGTGGCGCCACCTACCTGTCCACGCCGGAGCGGCTCGATCGCGATCTCACGTACTTCAAGCACGAGCTCGGCGCCGACTCCGTGCAGTACCTCGACAACAACTTCTTCGACCGCGAGCAGGACATGATCCCGCTGCTCGAGGTCATGGCGCGCCATGCGATGCCGTGGTGGTGCTACGCCCGCGCCGATGCGCTGCTCGGGCTGTCCGCGCGCGGGTGGGAGCTGGTGCGCAAGAGCCGGTTGCGCATGGCCTACATCGGTGCCGAGTCGCCGAGCGGGCAGATGCTCAAGGACATCCGCAAGGGCACGCGCCCCGACCAGACCGTCGAAGCCGTGAAGCTGTGCCGCCGCCAGGGCGTGATCCCGGAACTGTCGTTCATGGTCGCGCCGCCGGAGAACACCGAAGAGGAAACCGAGCGCACGTTCGACTTCATCCGCGAACTCAAGCGGATCAACCCGGACGCGGAGGTGATCGTCTACATCTATACGCCGCTGCCGGACGAAAGCCGGCACGAGTCCGATCGCCGCCGGCGGGCGCCGGTGGACATGCGCGACCTGGAGGGCCGCCCCGTGGTCTTCCCGAAGACCGTCGAGGAATGGGCGGAGCCGCGCTGGGTCGCCTACGCGTGCCACGCCGATGCGCCATGGCTGGACGACAGGCTGCGGCAGCGGATCCACGACTTCGTGACGGTGCTGCGTTGCCGCTATCCGACCGTGCAGGACCTGGGTTCGCCGGCCTGGGCCAAGCGCGGACTGCGCGCGATGGCAGCCTGGCGCTACCGCCACGGCAACTACGACCGGCCGTGGGAACTGGAGCTGGCCAGCCGGCTGCTGAGCCTGCGCATGCCGCAGCTCTCCGGCCTCTAGCGCCAGGCCCTGCCGCATTGCACGTCGTCCAGGCCAGCTTCCAGCCAGCGCCGGAAGGGCTTGCGCCTGCCGCGCTGCTCGACCGCTGGCGTTCGCTGGCGGATGTCGCCGGGATCGCCGCCAGTGGCGGCGTCCGCATTACGGTCGTGCAGGCGGCATCGCAACCCGATTGCCTCGTGCGCGATGGCATCGAATACCACTTCGTCGACGTCGCCGCACTGGATACTGCGCCCAAGCGCGCTCGCCGCATCGCGGGCCTGCTGGCGGAGCTCGGCGCGGATGTCCTGCACGTGCATGGGCTGGCGTTCGCGGGCGAAGCGTTCGCGGTGTCGCGCCGGCTGCCGCGGTTGGCGATCCTGTGCCAAGACCATGCCGACCACCCGCCGCGCTGGTGGCGCGTACCGCAGTGGCGGCACTGGTACTCGGCGGTTTCGGGCGTTGCGTTCACCGCTGCGGCACAGGCCCGGCCATTCTTCGACGCCCACGCGTTCCCGGCGCGCATGCCGGTCTTCGCGATCCCGGAATCCAGCAGCCGCTTCGCGCCCGGCGATCGCCGGCGCGCGCGCGCCGATACCGGCATCCATGGCGACCCGTGCGTGCTGTGGGTCGGGCACATGAATGCCGGCAAGGATCCGCTCACCGTCATCGATGGCGTCGCGCAGGCCGCGATGCGGCTGCCGGGACTGCAGCTGTGGTGCGCATTCGGCTCCGCGCCATTGCTGGCCGAGGTGCAGTACCGCGTGCGCGCCTGCCCGCAGCTCGCCGATCGCGTGCATTTCCTCGGCAGCGTGCCGCATGCGCAGGTCCAGTCGCTGATGCGCGCCGCCGACCTCTTCGTCTCCGGCAGCCGCTCGGAAAGCTGCGGTTACGCCCTGCTGGAAGCACTCGCCTGCGGCGCCACGCCGGTGGTCGCCGACATCCCGTCGTTCCGCGCCCTGACCGGCGACGGCGCCGTCGGTCGCCTGTGGCCGCCCGGCGATGCCGCGCGCCTCGCCGGAGCGCTCGTGGAAGCCGCGTCGCAGCGCACGTCGCCGGCACGGGTGCGCGCGCATTTCGACGCGACGTTGTCCTTCGAGGCAGTGGGCCGGCGCTGGGCCGGCGCCTACGCGCTGGTACGCGACGCCCATGCGCGGGGCCGGCGGTGAAGCTCGCGCTGGTCGTGCCCGGGGGCGTCGACCGTAGCGGCGAGCGGCGCGTGATCCCCGCGCTGCTGGCACTCGTCGAACGGCTGTCGCGACGCCACGAAGTGCATGTGTTCGCGCTGCACCAGGAAGCCGCCCGTGCCGAATGGAGCCTGGCCGGCGCCCGCATCCACAACATCGGCGAAGGCTGGACCCGCGTGCGTGCCGTGCGGGCCATCCTCGTCGAACACCGGCGTGCGCCGTTCGACTGCATCCAGGCGATCTTCTCCGGCTCCTGCGGCCTGGTCGCCGTCGCGGCGGCGCGACTGCTGCGCGTGCGCTGCCTCGTGCATATCGCCGGCGGCGAACTCGTGGCCCTGCCCGCGATCGACTACGGCGGCCGCCGGCGGCTCGCCAGCCGGATGCGCGAAGCGTTCGTGCTGCGCGCCGCCGATGCCGTGACCGCGGCCAGCGCGCCCATCCTGGCCTCGCTGCGCGATCTCGGCATTCGCGCGGATCGGGTTCCGCTCGGCGTCGACCTCGGCGCATGGCCGCCATCGCCACCATGCGAGCGCAGCGCCGGGCCGATTCGCCTCATCCATGTCGCCAGCCTCAACCGGGTGAAGGACCAGGCGACGCTGCTGCGCGCGCTGTCGATCCTCGCGCAACGCGGCGCGGACTTCTCGCTGGACATCGTGGGCGTCGATACGCTGGATGGCGAAGTGCAGCGGCTCGCCGCGGAACTCGGGCTGGACGACCGCGTGCATTTCCATGGCTTCATGACGCAGCGCGAGCTGCGCCCGCTGATGGAAGCGTCCGACTTGCTGGTGATGGCATCGCTCCACGAGGCGGGACCCGTGGTCGCACTCGAAGCGGCGATCGCCGGCGTGCCGACGGTCGGCACCGCGGTGGGACATCTCCTCGAATGGGCGCCTTCGGCCGCGCTCATCGCGCCTCCCGGCGACGCGCCCGCGCTTGCGGATGCCATCGGCCGCGTGCTCGGCGACGAGGCGCTGCGCCTGCGACTCGCGTCGGCCGCGCAACGCCTGGCGATCGCGGAAGACGCCGGGTTCACCGCACGGGCCTTCGAAACCCTCTATCGCCGATGGCCGTGATGCGCCGCCGTCAGCATGGCTTGCGCGCTACATGGAGGCGGAACCGCGACGGCGCGCGACGGCGACGCAGCGCCGCGATCGCCGGCCGCAGCGCCCAGCGCGGCCCGTACCAGGGCTGGTGCACTTCCCACTGGATCCCCAGCGCGCGCGCCATCGCGTCCAGGCGCGCGTCGGTCAGGAACCCGATCGCGTCGAGCGAACCGCCGTCCGTGCCATGCCGGCCCAGGAAATCGAGCCGCTGCTCCGCCAGCATCCTCCTGCCATCCTCCTCGCGCGGATACCAGGGCGTGTCGCCGATGACCACGCTGCCGCCGGGCTTCACGCAGCGCAGGGATTCGCGTAGCGTCGCCACCGCATCCTCGCAGTAGTGGAAGGAGGCGTTGAACACGGCGAGGTCGAACTGCGCATCGTCGAAGGGAAGCCGGTCGAAGCTTGCCTGGAAGCGCGGGAATGGCGTCGGCAACCGTGCCAGGCAGTGTCGTGCCGCGCCGAGCCCGTCGGTGTCGTTGACCACGAGGTCCACGGCGCAGGGGCGATGGCCTGCCAGCGCCAGGCGGTGGCTCATCCAGCCGTTGCCGGCGCCGAGGTCCAGCACCTTGCACGCGCCCCCCGCGCCCTCGCGCGGCAGCAGGTGTCGCATGAGGTAATCGTGGCTGCGCGCGCGGATGTGCCACTGTCGCGGGTCGCGGCCGGAAAGATCGCGATACGGAAGCGCGAGGTAGTACGCCGCGCGGTCGCTGCCGCGCCCTTCCGCCTCGCGGATGCGTTCGTAATCGGCGACGAAGCGGGCATGGCGCGCCCGCGACCCCGGCGACAGCGCGTCGACGATGCCGTCGCGCACCTCGAAGCCGAAACCACAGGCCGGACAAGCGGAAGCTGCAACGCCGGCGCCGCAACACGGGCAGCGCAACCGGATGCCTTCGGCCGGCACCGCCTCCCGCGTTGCACGGGGTTGCATGCCGGTGCCCGACGCGCTCAGGAGGCCAGCACCGGCGACTCCATCGCCGCGCGCACCGCATAGAGGATGTCCATGCGCGGCACCGGTCGCGCCAGCCAGCGGAGCACGCGCCGCGCGTGGCCCATCCGCGGCCAGGCCTGGCCTTGCAGCCACAGCTGGGTGCGCATCATGTCGTCCCGTTCCTGCACCGCTTCGCGCGATGGCCTTGCCCGGTTGGCGAGGTAACGGCGGGCGTCGCCGGCCGAACGCGACCATTCCAGCCCGTCCAGCGGATGCAGCCAGAGCTCGGAACAGGACACGCGCGTCATGTCCTGGCGAAGCGAGATCGCCCGCAGCAGCCACGGGCACTCCCGCGACAGCCGCGACAGGACGCCTGCGGGAACGAGGCCCGGATGGTAGCGCTCGACGAGGCGCAGGACAGGCAACGCCCACCACGCCGGACCGCCCGCGTCGGAGTCGCAGTCGTCGAGTTCGCGCCAGTCGCCCTCGCCCATCCGCGGGGACAACAGCGCGATGTCGTGCAGGTGCACCAGGCGCAGGCTGCGACTGCAGATTCCGCCCGCCGCGTGCAGCAGGAGGTGGCACATCAGCGCACCCGTCGACGCGTAGGCGTTCAAGCCGGGCCGCGCGGATGCTGGATACACGCGTTCGGTGATGTCGGCGAGCGAAACCGGCAAGCGCTCCTGGAGCCGGAAATGCAGCTCGATGGTGACCGGCGTATCGCAGTGCTCGCCGAGGCCGGGCACCGGGGCGCCGCCGGCCGGCTTGAACACGCGATGCTTCCACTGCGCGTACGACTCCGCATAGCCGAGCGCCTCGAGCATCGCCACCGCCGTGCCGGCATCGCTTTCGCGCACCAGCAGGTCGATGTCGGCCATCGGGCGATCTCCCGGCGCATACAGGCCGATGGCATGCAGCGCCGATCCCTTCAGCGCCACGACCGGCAATCCTGCAGTGCACGCGCCGGCGTCGATGCGCGCGAGCAGCGCGGCGATGCGCCGCTGGCGGCATTCGACATGCGCGCGCTGGTCGCGCAGGTATCGCTGCCAGGCGCCATGCTGCCAGCGGCAGCGCCGGCCCAGCAGCGGCGAGACCCCGTGCGCCGCGGCGACCGCGGATGCGAGCCGCCATTGCACGTCGTCCCAATCCGGCGTCGGCGTCCCCGGTTGCGCCAGCTCCATCGCCAGCGCCTCGGTGGCGGCGTGCAGGCCGGCCTTAACCGCCTTGAGTGGCGGCAGCGCGGACGTTTTCATCGGCATGGCACTCCATCGGCGCAGCGGGGGCGTCGCCCGGGTTGCGATGTCCGCGTTCGCTGGCGACCAGCGCCCTCCAGCGCGCATCGAGCCCATCGCACGCGTCGCGGTATTCGCGCGGCGCCATCGCGTGCGCCGGCTGCAGCAATTCGACCTGGCGATGCAGCAGGTCGCGGAAATCGCGATAGAACTGCGAGTCGTAGGCGCCGCGGAACATCATCGACAGGTCGCCGCTCTCCTTCCAGTGCGTCTTCCTGCCGAGTTGCGCCTTGACCTGCTCGTGGAAGCGCGTGCCCGGCAGCGGATAGGACACGCTGACGCCGATTTCGTCCGGCGCGGCGAGCACGACCAGCGCGCGCGTGGCGAGCAGGTCATCGAGCTGTTCGCCCAGGTAGCCGAGCTGGATGAAGAAGCCCACGCGGATGCCGCGCGCGCCGAGCCGCTCGCGCGCCGCGACCAGTTCGCCGATGGTGGTGTCCTTCGCCATCGCGTCGAGGATCCGCTGGCTGCCGCTTTCCGCGCCGATCCACGCTTCGACGCACCCGGCTTCGTGGAGCGCGTCGGCCATGCGCTCGCTGATCATGTTGGCGCGGACCTGGATGGTGAACGGCACCACGCCGTCGAGTTCCCGCAGGTGCGCGGCGAATTCCGCCAGCCAGTCGGGACGGAAGCCGAAGATGTCGTCCGCCATCCAGACGTGGTCTGGCTGGAATTCGCGCTTCAGGAAGGCCATTTCCGCCGCGACCTCGCGCGGCGCGCGTTGCGCGTAGTGGTTGCCCCAGATCGGCTTGGCGCACCAGTTGCAGCGGAACGGGCAACCGCGCGAGGCGACCATGTTCAGGCTGAAGTAGCCGTGCCGCTCCTGCCAGAAGCGGCGATATCGCCCGATGTCGACCAGGTCCCACGCGGCCTCCCCGGACAGCTGGCGATCCGGCGGCAGCGCGCCGGGCTTCCCCGGGGATGCGATCCGCGCGACAGGCGTAGCGCCGGGAACCTCCTGCACGACATGAGGCGACGCCACGCCGGGGATGCCGGCGACCCAGTGCGCGGCACCGATGTCGCGATCCTGGTCCAGTCGCGCCATCAGCGCGCGCAAGGCGACGGTGCCCTCGCCCACGAGCACGGCGTCGGCACCCGCGTCGAGCAACGGCTTCGGCCGGTCCGACGCATCCGAACCGGCGACGACGACGCGCGCCCCCGAAGCGGCGGCTTCGGCCACCATCCGGCAGGCGGCCTCGTGCATGCGGTCCAGGCACATCTTGGTGAGGAAGTTGAAGTTGTCCTCGTACAGGACGACGACCTCCGGCCGCACCTCGCCCAGCACGGCGACGTAGGCGTCGACGCCCTCCGCGAGCATCGCGTCGAACAGCACCACCTCGTGCCCCAGCGCACGCAGCATCGCGGCGACCTGGATCGTGGCGAGCGGCGGATACGGCTTGCCGCGCTCCCACTGCTTCTGGTCGAAGCGCAGGAAATAGGAATGGGCGAGCAGGATCCGGGACATGTCGCCCGTAGGTCCCCGGCAACCGGCGAATGGTTGCGTGCCGGGCGACAACCTTTTCCCGCCGCCGCCCCACCTACCCGGGCAGGATCCATTCCCCGCGGTGCGCAGCATGACGAGTTCCAGATGCCAGCAGGCCATGGGCGGTCGCTTCCGCTTCCGGAGCGACAGCGCGGCCATGCTGGAGGTCGCCGAAGCCGCCTGCGGCGGGCTGGCGCCGCACCGCTTCCGGGATGACGGCCCGGAACTCGACGTCGAACTCCGCCTGTTGCCGCGTCGTCGCGCGACGAGCGGCCGCGAACCGCCCCCCGTCCGCACCCGGCTGGGCGAGCGCCTCCAGTCCGGGATCATGGATGCCGGGAATTACGTGCTGGTTTCGCCGCGGCGACGACGCGCGCGCGTGGTTGCTTCCGCCGAGATGCTGGACCACGCCTACCACCTGCGCTACGAACTGGTCGAGTTCGCGATCCTGCTGCTGGCGGCGCGATGCCAGCGACTCGTGCCGCTGCATGCCGCGTGCGTCGGCCGCAACGGACGCGGCGTCCTGCTGCTCGGCGACAGCGGCGCGGGCAAGTCGACGCTGGCGCTGCACAGCCTGCTGCGCGGCCTGGACTTCCTGTCCGAGGACGCGACCTTCGTCGAGCCCGATCGCATGCTGGCGACCGGCCTCTCCAACTTCGTGCACGTGCAGCGCGATGCTCTCGCCGGCATCCCCGACGACGCAGCACGACGCTGGATCGCGGGATCGCCGGTGATCCGGCGCCGCAGCGGCGTGGAGAAGTTCGAGGCCGACCTGCGGCGCGCGCCCGGCCAGGTGCGGCTCGCGCAGGCACCGCTGGAACTGGTCGCGACGGTGATCCTCGGCGCGCAGCGCGGTGAAGCTGGGCGCGCGATGCTCACGCCCGCGACGCTGGATGAGGTGGCGGCGTCCATCGCCAACGACCAGGCCTACGCCAGGACCCAGCCGGGGTGGGAACGGTTCGAACGCTGGGCGCTGCGCGCGCCCGCGTACCGGCTGCTGCGCGGACCCGATCCGGCGAGTTCCGTCGATGCACTCCAGCGACTCTTCGACTGACGCGCCGCGCGCAGCGCTGCGCGACTTCGCGCGCGTCTTCGCGCGGGGCGACCACGCGCAGGTCGCCGCGTACATCGCGACATCATTGCTGGCGGCGCTTGCCGGAAGCGTGGCGGCACTGCTCCTCGCGGCGCTGATCCAGCCATCGACCGTGCTGCCGTTCGCCGACCGGTGGCCCGGCGCGGCGGCAAGCTTCGACGCGCACGCTGCGCTCTTCGCGATCGCCACCGGCATGTTCGCACTGCTGCGCTGGTCGGCGTCGTGCCTGGGCGCGCGGCTGGCAGCGCGTTGCGGCGAGTTGTTGCGGCGCGGGGTCCACGCGCGGCTGATCCGCGCGAAGCTGGCGTCGCTCGCGGATTCGAGCTCCGCCGAGATCGCCAACGTCCTGACCTACAACATCGAGATCGTCGTCCACGGCTTCAGCGCGGCGCTGCAGCTGCTCGTCGCGATCATCACGACCGTGGTCACGCTCGCGTTCGCGCTATGGATGGCGCCGCCGCTGCTGCTGGCCTTGCCGGTGTTCGCCGCCTTCGCGTGGATGGCGGCGCGCCTGTTCGGCCGCGAGCAGTCGCGCACCAGCCGCGAATACGTCGCCGGCATGACCCGCCTGTTCTGGCGCGGCGAAGACTTCCCGCGGCGCCTGCGCCACGTGCGCTCGTTCGGCCGGCAGGAGGCCGACGATGCGTCCTACGGCGACATCGCCGCGCAACTGGGACGCGGTTACCGGCGCCAGCTCGAGCTCGCCGCCCGCGGGCGCCTGCTGCTCGAGTTGCTTGCGGCCGCGGCGATCGCCGCCGCGTTCGTGCTCGCGCAGCGCTGGAACGGCTTCGGCCAGGCGAACCTGGTGGCGGTGTGCCTGTTGCTCGGGCGCCTGCTGCCCTACCTCGCGTCGACGCGGCAGGGCATCCAGCAACTGCGTTCGGCCGCGCCGGCGCTGGGCTTGTGGCGCCGATACATGGCGCTGGAAGCGGAATCCACGCCTGCGCCGCAGGTCCGCGAGCAGGGCGGCCGCGCACCGCACGGGCTCGCGGGAACGCTGCGCATCGACCGCGTGCGGCTTCCTCCGTCGATCGTCGCGCTCGAGGTGCGCAGCCTCGTCCTCGCGCCCGGGGAGTTGACCCTGGTGTGCGGCGATTCGGGCATCGGCAAGAGT
>CAMLSB010000024.1 GCA_946482565.1 uncultured Lysobacteraceae bacterium
CGGCTTACTTCGCCGCGGTCTTCTTCGCGACGGCCTTCTTCGCCGGCGCCTTGCTCACGCTCTTGGTCGCGGCCTTCTTCGCGACCGGCGCGGTCGCCGCGCCCGTGGCCTTCTTCGCAGCGTGCGTGCGCGCGTTGCCGTAGCTGGCGTTGGAGCGCTTGCCCTTCGCCGTCTTCCTGTCGCCCTTGCCCATCTTCGTGCTCCTGTCCGGTGTCATGCGGCCACGGAATGGGCCGAAGGCGCGATTTTAACCGCCTAATGCGCGCAGTGCGCGTCGTGGACGTGGCCGTGGTTGAGCCGCAGGTTCGCGAGATGGGCCAGGCCGACGAGCGTGCCGCCCAGGGTCATGACGATCGCATGGGGGACCACGGCGTGGTGCAGCGGCTCGTAGCCGCTGCCCAGCCAGAGCGCGGCCAGCCCCGGCAGCAGCAGCCACAACGCGCGCACCGCGCGGTGGCGGCGATAGCCCCAGACGAGGGTGAACAACCCGAGCAGCGTGGCGAAGGCCACGAAACCCCGTTCGAACCCGTTGTCCAGCCACGCCGCGATGCCCAGGGAGGGCAGCAGCGCGATCAGCGCCGGCAGCAGCGCGCAGTGGACCGCGCACAGCAGCGAACCGGTGGCACCGAGGCGATCGAGCAGCGAGGGCGGACGGGCGTTCATGAGCGTTATATTGTAACAGTTCTCCGCACCGCCGGCAGCGCCTGGGCCAGCAGGGCCACCGCCGCGAGCGTCCAGACGATCATCGCGCCGCTGGGCAGGTCCAGCACCGCCGACAGCACCAGCCCGAGCACATAGCCGGCGATGCCGATCCCGTAGGCCAGCCCGAGCCGACCCCTGCCCTTCATCGCGATGGTCGCCAGCGCCGGCACGATCAGGCTGGCGAACACGAGGTACACGCCGACCAGCTGCACCGACACGGTGATCGCCAGCGCGAACAGCCCGTAGAACCAGACACCCGCCAGCTGCCCGCGCCGCCAGACCATGATCCCGAGCAGCGCCGCCGACAGCAGCGCCGGGAGCAGCAGCTGCGGATAGCTCACCCACAGGATCTGCCCGACCAGCAGGTCCTTGAGGTGTTCGCCCCCCTGCGGATTGTTGGCGAGCAGCAGCAGCCCGCCGGTCGCGGCGAGCACGAACAGCGTGCCGATCAGCGGTTCCTGGCGTTCGGGCCAGCGCTTGTCGGTCCACGCGAGCAGGCCCGCGCCGAGCAATGCCGCGACCGCCGCCGCCGCCTGCGCGCCGTAGCCATGCTCATCGATGCCGAGGAACTGCGCGAGGATCACGCCGAGGCCCGCGATCTGCGCGATCGCCAGGTCGATGAAGATGATGCCGCGCGACAGCACCTGCCGCCCGAGCGGAACGTGCGTGGACAGCACGATCAACCCGGCCACGCAGGCCGGGCCGAGGATCGCGATGTCCAGGCCTTCCCAGTTGAGCGTCACTTCGCCACCGCCAGCAGCTTCGCGATGGTGGAGTCGAACAGGCCGAACAGGTCCTTCGACTGCGCATCGCCGCCGACGGTGAAGGGCAGCGTCACCGCCGGCACGCCCGTGCGCTCGCTCAGCCAGTCGGCGGGCTTCGTGTCCTGGTACGCGGCGCGGACGATCGCCAGCGTGCCGGAGGACTTGGTGAGCGCGATCAGCTGCGACATGTGCGCAGCGGTCGGCGGCACCGCCGGCTTGGGCTCGAGCGCGCCGATCTCCTGCATGCCCAGCCAGTTCCACAGGTAGACCCAGGCGATGTGGTGGACGACGACCTTGCGGCCCTTCAGCGGCGCGGCCTCGGCCTGCCACTTCGCCATCGCGGCCAGCCAGCGCTTCTCGAAGTCGGCGCCGCGCTGCCTGTAGGTGGCCGCGTTTGCGGGATCGAGCTGCGCGAGGCGATCGTCGAGCCGGCGCGCGACGATCAGCACGCGGCGTGGATCCATCTGGATGTGCGGGTTGCCGTCGGGATGCACGTCGCCGTTGGCGCGGTCGAGCGCGGTCGGCTTCTCGAGCGTCTTCACCTGCGCAGCGGCCATGAACGACCCGGCGCCCGACGCGATCTTCGAATTGCCCGACTGGCGGATGAGTTGCGGCAGCCAGCCGATCTCCAGTTCGGCGCCGGTGCAGACCGCGAGGTCGGCGTTGCGCACCTTGGCGATCAGGCTCGGCTTCGCCTCGATCACGTGCACGTCCTGCAGCGCGGTGGTGGCGACGTCGAGGTCGACCTTGTCGCCGGCCAGCTCGGTGACCAGCGAACCCCACTCGGGCTCGCAGGCGAAGACCTTGAGCTTGCCGGCGTGGGCGGGCGACGACGCCAGCGCGGCGGCGAGCAGCAGCGTGGATGCAACGATGGGCTTCATGCGTGGTTCCTCAGAACTTGTGGGCGCCGTGCGCGCCGAGGCTGACCTGGTATTGCAGGACGACGGCCGTGTCGGTCGAGAACGGATTCGGTCGCTCGTGGCTCAACTGCAGGCGCAGCAGGCTGAACTCGCTGTTGCGCCAGGTCGCCTCGAGGCTGTGGCGATCCGGGTAGAACGCACTGGCGAACGGGCCCGTGTCGTCGGCCCACAGCTTGTCGTAGCGATAGCCGATGTCCCAGGTGCGGTTGAGGCGGTACACGCCCTCGAGATAGCCGCCGCGGCGCTTGCCGATCCACGGCGTGGCGATGCCCGCGCCTTCCGGATCGACGTACATGCCGTCGCGGTCGTCGACCAGGTACTCGCTGCGGAAGGTCACGCCGCCATCCTTGAAGTTGCCTTGCGGCGCCCACTTCCAGGTCGCGTCGGCGACGTAGGCCGTGGCATCGCCGGAGAATCCGTCCTCGCCGCCGGCGGTGCGCGTCTTCAGCACCGAGACGCCGGCGAGCCATTCGTTCTCCGCGCCGGCATCGCCGCCCACGTGCGCGAACAGCGTGCGCGTGCCCAGGCCGTCGCGCTGCGCGCCGCCCGACGGGAACGACTGGCCTCGGAACACTTCGCCGCCGAGTTCCAGGAACATCGACGTCGGCGCAACCCAGCGCACCTGCACGCCGTCGTCGCCGTACTGGCCGCCGAGGAACGCCTGGTACGCGAGCGGCCGGTCGAAGAAGCTGTCGGTGTGCGCGTGGTGGCTGTTGAGGTAGCCGATGTTGGAGAAGAAGCGGCCCGCGCGCACCGACAACCCGTTCGGCAGCGACGTCGTGTCGATGAAGGCTTCCTCGACGCCCAGATGATCCTGGCCGTCTTCGTTTTCCACGGAGAGCGTCAGCTGGCCGTAGAACTTGTCGTCGATGTTGGCGGCCAGCGACATCTCGCTTTCGCCCAGCGAGAAACCGCGCTCGCCGGGGCCGGCCTCGCCCGCCAGCGGGAAGCCGCTGCGCGCGAACATCGCCGGATCCAGCGAATGCCGCGCGAGGCTGCCGTTGAGGATGATGCTGATCGCGGGGTTGAACGCGTTCGCGCCGCCGCCGCTGGCGCCGCCCCCTGCATCCGCGGGCGCGGCGAGCGAGGCCGTGTCGCTGGCGGCGTCGGCGGACGTGCCCGCCGCGGGCGCACCGGTGTCGCCGGAATCCGCGGCGAGCGCTTCGAGGTCATCGCCGGGGTTCGCGTCGGTCGAAGCCGAGGCGGTGCCCGCAGTCACCACCGGCGTCGAGCCGACGACCGTGCCGGCCCGCGCACTTGCACTGGCGCGCAGCGCCTGCAGTTCGTTTTCCAGCGCGGTGATGCGGGCTTCGAGCGCAGCGATGCGCTGCTCCTCGCTGCGCCCGTCCGCCTGGGTGGCGACGGCCTGGGTCGACGGGGTGGACGCGGCGACCGGCGCGCCGCCAGGCGCGGCCTGGGCCAGTGCCGGCGACGCAGGCAGGGCCGCCAGCACGGCAAGCGCAATCACGGTGGGTTTCATGGGGCCTCGGAATAGCGGAAAGTTATAACATAACAATTCCAGCCGCCCGGTCAACATGACCTATGGCACGCCCCGGTGGCCGCAGGGTGGTTCCAGGACGATCGGGCGGCGCGGCTCAGCCGCTGCAGCGGGCGCAGAGCCCGTGCACTTCCAGCGTCTGCGCCTGCGGCATGAAGCCGAGCGCGCGGGCGCGTTCATCGAGCGCCGCGACCACGGCCTGGTCCTCGAGTTCGACCGCCGAATGGCAGCGATCGCAGATCAGGAACGGCACCGAATGCTGCGCCGTGTTCGGGTGGTGGCAGGCGACGAACGCGTTCACCGACTCGAGCTTGTGGATGAAGCCGTTGGCGAGCAGGAAATCGAGCGCGCGATAGATCGTCGGCGGCGCGGCGGCGCCGATGCCGTCGTCGTGCCCGCTCGCGGGCTTGAGCATCTCGAGCAGGTCGTAGGCCTTCATCGGCCGGCCTGCGTCCGCGATCAGGCCGAGCACGCGCGCGCGCACCGGCGTCAGCCGCAGGCCGCGCGCATGGCACGCAGCCTCGACCGCGGCGACGAAATCGTCGGCGCCATGGACGTGGTGCTTGGGATCGATGCAGGCGGGCTTGCGCATGGAGTGATGATGGTGGCGACGGGCGCCCGGCTCAAGTCGCCGGGTCGCCGCGTTCAGGCCCAGGGGTCATGCCCCCGAAATCCGCGCCAGCGCGGCGTCGATGCGCGCCAGCGCCTCGTCGCGGCCGCACAGGTACACGGTCTGGCCGATGTCCGGGCTGACCTGGGTACCGGTGATCGCCACGCGCATCGGCTGCGCGATCTTGCCCATGCCCAGGCCGGCGGCCTCGGCGGCGGCCTTCAGCGCCTCGCCGATCGCCTCGGCGCTCCACTCCGGCAGCGCGGCCAGGCGCGCGCGCGCATCTGCCAGTGGCGCGCGCGACTCGGGCTTGAGGTGCTTGGCGACCGCGGCTTCGTCGTATTCCGTGAGCGGCTGGAACCACACCGCGGACTTGTCCGCCATTTCCTTCAGCGTCTGCGCGCGCTCGCGCAGGGCGACCACCAGGTCTGCGGGCTTCGGGCCCTTCGACAGGTCGTAGCCTGCGGCGCGCAGATGCCATTCCAGGTGCTTCGCGACATCCGCCGGATCGTCGCTCTTCAGGTATTGCTGGTTGAGCCAGCCGAGCTTCACCGGATCCAGGCGCGAGGCCTTGGCGTTGACGTCCTTCAGGTCGAACAGCGACTGCATTTCCGCGATCGTGAAGATTTCCTGGTCGCCGTGCGACCAGCCCAGCCGCACCAGGTAGTTGAGCAGCGCGTGCGGCAGGTAGCCGGCGTCGCGGTACTGCATCACGTCGGCCGCGCCGGTGCGCTTGCTGAGCTTGGCGCCGTGCTCGTCGAGGATCATCGGCAGGTGCGCGAACGCGGGCACCTCGGCACCGAGCGCCCTGTAGATGTTGATCTGCCGCGGCGTGTTGTTGACGTGGTCGTCGCCGCGCACCACGTCGGTGATGCGCATGTCGATGTCGTCCACGACCACGGCGAAGTTGTAGGTCGCGTAGCCGTCGGAGCGATAGATCACCAGGTCGTCGAGCTCGCTGTTGGCGATCTCGATGCGGCCCTTGACCTTGTCGTCCCAGGCGACGGTCCCTTCCAGCGGGTTGCGGAAGCGGATGACCCGGTTCGGGTCATCGCGGAAGCCGGCGTTGGCGTCGCGGTAGGCGCCGTTGTAGCGCGGCTTCTCGTTCGCGGCCATCGCCTTTTCGCGCGCGGCCTCGAGTTCTTCCTTCGTTTCGTAGGCGTAGTACGCGTGGCCGGATGCGACGAGCTGCTCCGCGACTTCCTTGTAACGATCGAGGCGATGGGTCTGGTAGATCGGGCCTTCGTCGTAGTCCAGGCCGAGCCAGTCCATCGCTTCCAGGATCGCGTCGATCGCGGCCTGCGTGCTGCGCTCGCGGTCGGTGTCCTCGATGCGCAGGATGAATTGCCCACCGCGGCGGCGCGCTTCCAGCCAGCAGTACAGCGCGGTGCGCGCGCCGCCGATGTGCAGGTAGCCGGTCGGGCTGGGCGCGAAGCGGGTCCGGCAGGAGTCGTTGGCCATCCGCCGATTTTACCTACAATGGGGCATGGCCACGCTCTTCGTCTCCGACCTGCACCTGGACCCCGAACGGCCGGCCATCACCGAGCTGTTCGGGCGCTTCGTGGACGAGGAGGCCCGCGGCGCCGATGCGCTGTACATCCTTGGCGACCTCTTCGAGGCCTGGGTAGGCGACGATGACCCGTCGGAAGCCGGCGCCTTCGTCGCGGCGAAGCTGCGTGCGCTGCGCGATGCCGGCGTGCCGGTGCGCTTCATCCGCGGCAACCGCGATTTCCTGCTGGGCGAGGATTACGCGCGTCGCGCCGGCATGGAGATCCTGCCCGACCCGGTGGTGGTGCCGCTGTACGGGAAGCCGGTGCTGCTGATGCACGGCGACCTGCTATGCAGCGACGACACGGCCTACCAGGCCTTCCGCGCGCAGACGCGCGATCCGCGCTGGCAGTCGCAGTTCCTCTCGCAGCCGCTGGCCGCGCGCATCGCGTTCGCGCAACAGGCGCGCGCGGCGAGCAAGGCGCACCAGTCCGGCCTGCAATCAACGGGCGCGATGGAAGCCATCACCGACGCCACGCCGGCCACGGTGTCCGACACGTTCGCGCGCTACGGCGTCGACCGCATCATCCACGGGCACACGCACCGGCCGAAGGTGCACGAAGGGGCCGATGGCATGCGCATCGTGCTGGGCGACTGGTACGAACAGGGGTCGGTGCTGCGCGTCGAGCCCGGCCGCTTCGAACTCGCGTCGCTCTAGGCGCTCACGCGCCCGATTCGTTGTTCTTCGCGCCGCGCAGGTTCAGCGCGAACAGGCCGACCTGCAATGCGATCAACGCCCACGCGTGGTCGTGCCAGCCCCACGCGATCCACAGCAGGTTGCTGGCGACGAAGCACCAGAATCCCCATTCGCGCCGCCCCTTCTTCTTCGACGCCACCAGCCAGGCCGCGACCAGGGTCACGACCATCGCCGGCCATTGCAGCAGCCCGAGCGTCAGCATGCCTTCGCCAGCACGCCGTCTTCAGCGCGCTTCGACGGGCTCGGCGCAACCCTTGTAGGTGATGCCGTCGTAGATGAAGGTCGACGTGTAGGCATGGCTGCGGTCCGACATGCCGTCGCTGCACTTGCCCGGCGTCACGCCGAAATGGAAGTCGCCGCGCGGGCCGCTGCCGAGGATCACCGTGCCCACCAGCGAAGGCACGCGACGGCCGAGCAGCGTGACGCCGCCCTGGTTCTCCGGCGTCGCGAACACCAGCGTGCCGCCGCGCGCCTGTACGCTCCAGAACGGTTCGTTGCCGAACGCGTGCCAGCCGGTGCCCGGCGCCGGATTCCGCGGCCCGTTGCGGTCATAGGGCGAGGGCTCGCCGACGCGGATGCCTTGCGCGACGCTGCCACCATCGTTGCCGCTCGTGCCGGCTGGAGTGCGTGGCGTCGCCGACGGCGAGGGAGACGGCGGTTGCGGCGTGGATGCAGGTTCGACGGGCGCGGATGCGCGCGCCGGCCCCGCCGCGGCGGGAACGACCTGGCCGGCGGTTCCGGGGGCCGCGGGCCCGGGCGCGTCCGCGGAACGGGCACAGCCTGCAATGGCGATCAACAGCATCGGGATCATGATTTTCGCCTGCATGGCGGCTCCTCCTCGGGCGTCGCGCGACCATAGTCGCGGCGATGTCAGGATGCGGTGAGCGCCGCAGCCTCCAGCCCCGCCAGCTCCTCCGCATCGAAGCCGGCGGCCAGTCGCGCGTCCGTGTTGAACGGGCCGTGCAGCACCCCACCCGCGTATTCGCGCAGCAGCTCGTGGAAGCGCACGGCGGGCTCGATGCCGGCGCGTTCGCAATGCCAGCGGTACCAGCGCGAGCCGGCGGCCACGTGCGCGACTTCCTCGCGCAGGATGGTGTCGAGGATCGCGACGGTCGCCTCGTCGCCGAGCTGGCGCAGCTTCACGATCATGCCGGGGGTCACGTCGAGCCCGCGCGCCTCGAGCACGCGCGGCACCAGCGCCATGCGCGCGAGGCCGTCGTGCGCGGTCTTTTCCGCCATCTCCCACAGGCCGTTGTGCGCGTCGAAATCGCCGTATTCGTGGCCGTGCTCGCGCAGGCGCGCGCGCAGCAAGCCGAAATGGCGCGCCTCGTCGGCGGCAACGCCGACCCAGTCGGCGTAGTACGCCGGCGGCATGCCGCGGAACCGGTACACCGCGTCCCAGGCCAGGTCGATCGCGTTGAACTCGATGTGGGCAACGGCGTGGATGAAGGCCGCGCGCCCTCCCGCGCTGCCGAAGCCGCGGCGCGGCAATTCGCGCGGCGGCACCAGGCGCGGACGCGGCGGGCGCCCGGGCATCGCGATCGGCAACGGTGGCGGCGCATCGACCGGAACGTCGAGCGATCCGTGCGCGAACGCATCGGCCGCGGCGAACGTGGCGTCCAGCTTGGCCTCGGGCGTGCCCGCGCCCAGGCAGGCGCGCGCGGCGTCAAACAACGACTGCAAGCGAGTGTCCCTGGCGCGCTGCGACGCGCTGCCGCTGCGCCGCGAGCGGGTTCATCGCGGCGCGGCGCGACGCGACTTCTTGGCTTCGTCGGAACGCAACTGGCGGATGCGCTCGAAATAGCCGGGCTCCACGCCGGTGACGTAGTCGCCGTCGAAGCAGGAAGAATCGAATCCCGTCACCTTGCCCTTGGGCCCGGTGACCGCTTCTTCGAGGTCCGCCAGGTCCTGGTAGATGAGCCAGTCGACGCCGAGCAGCGCCTGCACCTCTTCCTCGGTGCGGCCGTGCGCAACCAGCTCCTCCGGCGAGGGCATGTCGATGCCGTATACGTTCGGGAAGCGCACCGGCGGCGCCGCGGACGCCAGGTACACCTTGCGCGCGCCGGCGTCGCGCGCCATCTGCACGATCTGCTTCGACGTGGTGCCGCGCACGATCGAATCGTCCACCAGCAGCACCACCCGGTCCTTGAACTCGAGCGGGATGGTGTTGAGCTTGCGGCGCACCGACTTCGCGCGCTCGCCCTGCCCCGGCATGATGAAGGTGCGGCCGACGTAGCGGTTCTTGACGAAGCCCTCGCGGTACTTCAGGCCGAGCACGTTCGCGATTTCCATCGCCGAATCGCGCGAGGTGTCGGGGATCGGGATCACCACGTCGATGTCGTGGTCCGGCCGCAGCCGCTGGATCTTCTCGCCGAGCTTGACGCCCATGCGCATCCGCGCCTTGTGCACCGAGATGTCGTCCATCATCGAGTCCGGGCGCGCGAAATACACGAACTCGAAGATGCAGGGCGCATGCTTCTGCGGCGCCGCGCACTGGCGCGCATGCAGTTCGCCGCGGGCGGTGATGACGACCGCCTCGCCGGGCGCGACGTCGCGCAGCCGCTCGAAGCCGAGGATGTCGAGCGCCACCGATTCGGACGCGACCGCATATTCGTCGCCGCCGCTGCCCTTGCGCACGCCCAGCACCAGCGGCCGGATCCCGTTGGGGTCGCGGAAAGCGACCAGCCCCAGGCCGAGCACCATCGTCACCACCGCATACCCCCCGCGCGCGCGGCGGTTCACGCCCTCGACCGCGCGGAATGCGGCTTCCGGCGTCAGCGCCTTCTGCGTGTCCAGCTCGTGCGCGAACACGTTCAGCAGCACTTCCGAATCCGACTCGGTGTTGACGTTGCGGCGATCCTGCTCGAACACCTCGCGGCGCAGCGCATCCGTGTTGACGAGGTTGCCGTTGTGCGCCAGCGCGATGCCGTAGGGCGAGTTGACGTAGAACGGCTGGGCTTCGTCGTTGCCTTCGCTGCCGGCGGTCGGATAGCGGCAATGGGCGATGCCGAACCGGCCTTCGAGCAGCCGCATCGACGTCGTGTCGAACACGTCGCGGGCCAGGCCGTTGCCCTTGTGCACGCGCAGGTGCGCGCCGTCGGCGGTGGCGATGCCGGCCGCGTCCTGCCCGCGGTGCTGCAGCACGGTCAAGCCGTCGTAGAGCTCGGGCGCGACGTCCTGGTTGGCGACGATGCCGATGATGCCGCACATGCGTGGAACTCCGTGGGCCCGTCAGGCGCCCGGTTGCGGCAACGCGAGCGCGTCGCCGGGAACGATGGAATGGTTGCGCGAAGGCCCGAAATCAACCCGCCGCGCCGCCCACGGCGGCAACAGGCCGCGCAACAGTTGCGCGCCCGGCAGCAGGACCGGCACCACCTGCGAATCGCGCCAGCCCGGCTCGCGCGGCATGGCGGTGAACCCCATCAGCAGCACCAGCAGGCAGGCGACGAAGCCGCCGCGCACCGCGCCCAGCGCGAACCCGAGCGCGCGATCGACGCCGGACAGCCCGACGGCGTGCACGAGCTTGCGCACGACCCAGCCGACGACCCCGACGACCAGCAGCACGCACAGGAAACTCAATCCGTAGCCGGCGAACAGTTGCCCCGCGCTCGGGCTGCCGTGGCCGCCGGCCAGCAGCAGCGCGATGCGCGCGCCGAAGTGGAACGACGCCCAGCCCGCAAGCACCCACGCCACCAGCGACACCACCACGCCGACGAAACCCCGCATCAGCCCGAACAGCATCGAGAGCCCGATCACCGCCAGCAGCACGAGGTCGGTGGCGGTCATCGTGGCCTCAAGGATGCGGTCGGACCGCGCCGGCGACGCCGAGCTTCGCCTGCGCCTGCGCCTGCAGGCGCTCGGCGTCGGCGCGCGTCGCGACCGGGCCAAGGCGCACGCGGGTCAGCGCGCCCTTGTCGGTGTTGACCGTTTCGACGAAGGCACTGAAGCCCGCGGCGCGCGCGCGGTCGCGCAGCGCGGCGGCATCGGCCGGCTTGCTGAACGCGGCGAGCTGCACCGCGAAGCCGGTGCCCGCGGCGGCGGGTTTGGACGGCGGTGCCGCGGCGACGGGCGCCGGGGCCACGGGGTTCGGGGCCGTCGCGACCGGCTTTGGCGAAGCGGCCGGCGTCGAGGGTTTCGCGACCGCCGCTGGCGCCTTCGGCGCTTCGGTCGGGATCGGGGCCGCCATTGCCGGCGCGGTCTCGGCGACGGGCGCGGCCACCGCCTGCGTCGCCGCGTCCAGGACGACGACCTGCAGGCTGCCGCGTCCGCCGGCCTGGCTCGCGCGCAACCGCGCCGATTCGGCGTCGGGTCGTGTCGCGAACGGGCCGATGCGCACGCGCTGCACGGCCTGCCCCTGCGCGTTGGTCGCGGCTTCGCGGTAGCCCGGCAGGTGCGAGGCGCGCAGCGACGCGACCGCGGCGTCGGCCAGCGCTGCGCTGGCGAAGTCGCCGAACTCGACCGCGTAGTCGCCGGCCGCGCTTGCGGCCGGATACATGTCGCCGCTGTCGGCCGGCTGCGAGGCATCCGTCGACGGCGTCGCCGTGGTGCCGGGCGCCGGCATGCCGAGCGCGCCACCGGCCGGCGTGGCGCCGGGCTCGACGAGCGGGAGGTCCTGGGTATCGAAGTCGCCCTTCGGCGCATCGGGCACCGAGAGCGGGATGCTGGAGGCGCCGCTGTCGGGCGCAGGCCCCTGCACCAGCATCGGCAGGAAGATCACGGCCAGCGCCACCAGGACGCCGGCGCCGACGAGGCGCTGTTTCAGTGCAGGTTCCATCGGCGCTCGGGGCTTGCGGAAGGCGCGCGAATTATACCGCCAGCCCCTGAATCGCCGCCGCCGCGGTGTGGAACGAGCCGAATACCAGCACCCGGTCGCCCGGTGCGGCTTCGCGCAGCGCGGCCGCCAGCGCGGCCCGGACGGTCCGGTGGCGCGTGCCATCGGCCGCCGGCGACCCGGCCAGGCGTGCAGCGAAGGCCTCGACGCCGAGGCCGCGCGGCCCCGCTTCTTCCAGTCCGGCCAGGTGCCAGGCATCGACCAGGCCGTCCAGTGCGCTGGCGACGCCCGCGGCATCCTTGTCGCCGAGCGCGGCGAAGACCGCGAGCGTCCGGCCGGGGGTGGCATCGCCGCGCAGCCAGCGCGCGAGTTCGCGCGCGGCCTGCGGGTTGTGGCCCACGTCGACCAGCACCGCCACGCCTTCGCGTTCGAAGCGCTGCAGGCGGCCCGGGATGCGCGCCTGCGCGATGCCCTGCGCGATCGCGGATTCCGGCGGCGGCATGCGCAGCGCGCGCATCGCGGCGATCGCGGTCGCGGCATTGCGCAGCTGTACCGGCGCGGCAAGCGCGGGCAGCGGCAACTCGTAGCGCTTGCCGACTTCGCGCCATTCCCAGCGCGCGCCTTCGTTCGCCGTGCCCTCCGTGGTGAAGAAGAAATCGCAGTTGGCGCGCACCGCCGATGCGCCGATCGCGTAGGCGTGGCGCAGCACGCTTGCCGGCGGGTCGTCGTCGCCGAGCACCAGCGGCTTCCACGGCCGCGCGATGCCCGCCTTCTCGAAGCCGATGGCCTCGCGGTCGGCGCCGAGCCAGTCGACGTGGTCGATGTCGACGGTGGTGATCACGGAGACGTCCGCGTCCACGAGGTTCACCGCGTCGAGGCGCCCGCCGAGGCCGACTTCGAGCACGGCGAGGTCGAGGCGCTCGCGCGCGAACAGCCACAGCGCGCACAACGTGCCGTATTCGAAATAGGTCAGCGGCGTGTCGCCGCGCGCGGCTTCCACCGCCTCGAAGCCCGCGACCAGCGCCTCGTCGCCGGCGTCGTTGCCGTCGATGCGCACGCGCTCGTTGTAGGCAACGAGGTGCGGCGAGGTATACGCGCCGGTGCGCCAGCCGGCGGCGCGCGCGATCGCTTCGATGAAGGCGACGGTAGAGCCCTTGCCGTTGGTGCCGCCGACGACGACCACGCGCTTCGCCGGTCGCGCGAGGCCCATGCGCGAAGCCACATCGCGCACGCGGTCGAGGCCCATCGCGATCGACCGCGGATGCTGGCGCTCGATCCGCTCGAGCCATTGCGGCAGGGTCATGGACATGCGCGAATTGTAGAGCCGACCCGCGGTCGGCTCATCGCGGAGGTAGCCGACCATGGGTCGGCTCTACAGTGCGCGGTGGACGGCCTCGCCGAACAGCGCCGTGTGGTGGGCGCAGTCGTTGAGGCGCACGACTTCCAGCTGGGCGGGCGACGGGCCTTCGAGCAGGTTCAGCGTCGTGGGCGCCTGGCGGAAAGTCCACAGCCGCGACAGTGGCAGCCCCAGCACCCGGCACAGCAGCACGCGGTTCACCGCGTCGTGCGCGACGACCAGCAGCGTGTCGCCCTCGCCCAGGCCGGCGGACGCGCGTTCCAGCGCGGGCCATGCGCGGTCCAGCACGTGCTGCAGCGATTCGCCGCCGGGCATCAGCACCTCGTGCGGCGTGTCGCGCCAGGCGCGGGCGCGGTCGGGATCGCGTGCGCGGATGTCGGCGGCCAGCAGGCCCTCCCATTCCCCGTGCGCGATCTCCATGAAGCCCGGATCGGTCGCGAGCATCGCCGCGCGCGCGTCGCCCAGCGCGAATTCAGCGGTGCGTCGCGCGCGGGCCAGCGGCGATGCCACGGCGCGATCGATGCGTACCTCGCGCAACCGTTCACCAAGCGCGCGTGCCTGCGCCTCGCCCGTGGCCGACAGCGCGATGTCCTCCTGGCCCTGGTAGCGGCCCTCCGCGTTCCAGGGGGTTTCGCCGTGGCGTGCGAGCAACAGGCGCATCAGGGCGCCTCCAGCGACAGCACGCCCGCGATGCCGCGCAGCGCACCCAGCTGCGCTTCGGGCACCGGCCGGTCGACGGTGATCGCCGCGAGCGCCTCGCCGTCGCCCTTCGCGCCGAGCGAGAAATTGACGATGTTGATGCCGGCCGCGCCGAGGTGCGAACCGACGAGCCCGATGATGCCGGGGCGGTCCGCGTTGCGCATCAGCAGCAGGTGCGCGCCCGGATCGAAGTCGATCTCCACGCCATCGAGCCGAACCACGCGCGCGCCGCGATGCAGCGTGGCCTCGAGTTCGCGCGCGTTGCCCGCTTCGTCCTCGATGCGCAGGCGCAGCAGGCGGTCGAAGCCGTCGCCGTCGCCGCCCACCGTCTCGGCCACCACCAATCCGCGCGCGGCGGCTTCCTGCAGTGCATTCACCGGCGTCACGCGCGCCGAGGCGGCGCTGAGCAGCGAAGCCACCAGCAGGCGCGTGAGCGGACGCGGATCCAGCGCGTCCACGCGCCCGGCATAGGTCAGCTGCAGGCGCACCGGCGCCGGCACCATGCGCGCGGCAAGCCGGCCCAGCGCCGACATCAACGGCATCCACGGCCCGACTTCGCGCGCGGCCTCGGCGCTGAGCGGCGGCAGGTTGACGCAGCCGGCAACCGCGCCGGTATCGAAGTAGTCCAGCACTTCGCGCGCCAGGATCGTGCTGACCGCCTGCTGCGCTTCGCCCGTGGATGCGCCGAGATGGGGCGTCAGCACGAGCTTCGGATGCGCGCGCAACGGCGAGTCCCCGGGCAACGGCTCGGTGGCGAAGGTGTCGAGCGCGGCGCCCGCGAGTTGTCCCGCGTCCAGCGCCTCGAGCAGCGCGGCTTCGTCCACCAGGCCGCCCCGCGCCGCATTCACGAGATAGGCGCCGCGCTTCATCCGCGCCAGCGCCTGCGCATCGACCAGCCGCGTCGTCTCCTTCGTGCGCGGCACGTGCAGCGTGATGACGTCGGCCCAGGCCAGCAGTTCGTCGAAGGTCCTCAGCGGGACGCTGCCGTGTGCCGCCGCCGACGGCGGCAGGAACGGGTCGTACGCAGCCACGTCCATGCCGATGCCGCGCGCCTTGCGCGCCACCGCACTGCCGATGCGGCCCAGCCCGATCACGCCGAGCTTCTTGCCTTCGAGCTCGAAGCCGGTGAGTCCCGCCTTGGGCCACTGGCCCGCCTTCATGCCTGCATCCGCGCGCGGCACGTGCCGCGCCAGCGCGAACAGCAGCGACAGCGCATGCTCGGCCGCCGCCAGGGTGTTGCCGTCGGGCGCGTTCATCACCGCGATCCCGCGCTCGGTGGCGGCCTCGACGTCGATGGTGTCGACACCGGCGCCGGCGCGGCCGATCACGCGGAGACAGCCTCCGGGCAAAAGCGCTTCCGCCGGTACGGGCGTGGCCGAGCGCACCAGCAGCGCGTCGACGTCCGCCAGCATCGCGGCGAGCCGCGACGGATCCTTGACCGGTTCGGGGGCGACGGCGACTTCCCAGCCCGCGTCGCGGAACAGGGCCAGGCCATCGTCGTGGATACCATCGCAAGCCAACACTTTCATCGCATGCTCCTGTGGGGGTGGACTCCACGGACACGCATGCCGCCGGCGGAACGAACAGGAAACTGGAACTGGAACCTGAATCGCGTGCCGCACGGGGCGGCACGCTTGTCATCGGGAGACGGGGCCGGCAGGCATGGGAATCCGCGATGGCTGCAGCCTAGCAGCTATTCCGCCGGCAGGTGCATCTCCTCGAGCAGGTTCGGCGCCGGGTACACCTTGGCCAGCAGCCAGCGCAGGTAGCGGATGTCGACGTGGATCGCGCGCTTGTAGCGCGGGTCGTACATCCAGCTGGCGCTGACCGCCTCCCAGTTGCTGTCGAAGTTCAGGCCGACCAGGTGGCCGCGCGCATCGAGCACCGGGGAACCGGAGTTGCCGCCGGTGGTGTCGAGGTTGGTCATGAAGTCGACGGTCTGCGTCTTCAGCACCGGATCGGCGGTGCTGCCGAAGTCGCCCTTCGCGATCGCGTCGCGCAGCGGCTTCGGCGCGTCGAACGGCGCGACGCCGGTGTGCTTCTCGAGGATGCCCTGCACCGTCGTCAGCGGCAGGTAGTGCACGCCGTCGCGCGGGTCGAGCGAGCTGACCTTGCCGTAGCTCACCCGCAGGGTGGAGTTGGCATCGGGATACACCGCCCTGCCCTGCGACTGCCGGAAACCGTGCAGCGCGGCCATGTACGCCGGGCGCAGGCGCAGCAGCTCGCCGTCGCGCGACTTGCCCGCGTCGTCGTCGCGCAGCACGGCCGGAAGCAGCTGCGCTGCCGCATGCATCAACGGATCGGTCGAAGCAGCGACGTCTGCCGGCGCCGCCTTGAGCAGGGCCAGGCGCACGTCCTGTTCGCCGAGCTTCGTGCCCGCGTACAGGCGATCGATCGCGGCGGCGGCGGACGCCTCGTCCGCGCCGAACACCGCGTCCACTTCAGGGATCCGCTGCGTGGCGGGCAGCTTGCGATAGCGCGCCAGCAATTCCGTGAGCAGCGCCTTCTCGACCGCGGGATCGTAGCGGCGCTGCACCTGCTTCAGCGCGCCTTCGATCAGCGCTTCGTCGCGCTGCTGGTACCCGCGCTCGCGCTGCGCATCGGGCTTGCCGCGCTCGGCAGCGAGCCGCTGCAGCTGCATCGCGGACTTCAGCAGCTGCGTCTGCGAGAACATCACGCCGAACAGCTGGTCGCGCTCGCGGCTTGCGTGGCCTTCGGACAGCAGCGCCTGCGCGGCCGCGATGTCGCGACGCTGCGCGGCCGCACCCGGCTGCTTCGCCAGCCAGGCCATCATCGCGGTCTCGTCGGCCTTGCGCACCGCGATCGCATCGCTGCGGCGCAGGCCTTCGAGCTCGCCCTGCGCGCGCTTCAGGTTGTTCTTGAGGCTGGCCACCTGCGAGGCGTAGCGCACCTGCGCGTCCTCGCTGCCGGCCGAGGCCTGCTCGATGGTGCGGATCAGCGCGGAGAACAGGTCCACGCGCGACGGCAGCCCGGCTTCGATCTGGTCCTTGAATTCCATCGCCATCCGGTTGCGGTACGTGGTGCCCGGATAGCCCGCGAGCATCGCGAAGTCGCCTTCCTGCAGCGGCTCGGTTGCCACCGTCAGCCACGCGGGCGGCGCATACGGCACGTTGTCGGGCGAGAACGCCGCCGGCTTGCCGTCCTTGCCGACGTAGGCGCGGTAGAACGCGAAATCGCCGCTGTGCCGCGGCCACATGAAGTTGTCGACCTCGTCGCCGTAGTTGCCGATGGATTCCGGCGGCGCGTACACCAGGCGGATGTCCTTCAGCTCGAGCTGCTTCACCAGGTAGAAGTCGCTGCCGTAATCCATGTTGGCGACGCTGCAACGCAGGCTGGCGTCCTGCTCGCAGGCGGCGACCATCGCCTTGGTCGCGGCGTCGACCGCGTCGTAGTACGCGCGCCCGGTCTTCCCGCGCGCGCCGGCAAGGATGCGGTCGGTGACCTTGTCGAAGCCGGTCGTCACCCAGATCCGGGCGGCCGGGCCCGCGGAACGCTCCGCGGCGCGGTCGGCGGCGACGAAGCCGTTCTCGATCAGGTTGTCCTGCGGCGTCGAATTCAGCTGGATCGCGCCCATCGCGCAATGGTGGTTGGTGACCACCAGGCCTTCGGGCGAGACGAAGCTCGCGGTGCAGCCGCCCAGCGAGACCACCGCGTTCAGCGGCGGCTTCGACAGGTCGGCCAGCGCGGCCGGATCGCCCTGGTAGCCGGCCGCCTTGAGCTGGGCGGCGATCGACGGCAGCTGCGACGGCAACCACATGCCCTCGTCGGCGCGGGCCGGGCCGCAGGCGGCGGCGGCGGCGACTACGAGGCCAAGGGTGGCCACGGCGGGACGGACGTGCATGGCGATCTCCGGGATTCTGTGCAGCCGCTAGAATAGGCGACTCCCCGCAAGTCCGGCACCCCGATGACGCAGACCATGAAAGCGCTGGTGAAGCGCGAACCCGGCAAGGGCATCTGGATGGAGGACGTCCCCGTCCCCGTGCCCGGCGCGAACGAAGTGCTGATCAAGGTCGAGAAGACCGCGATCTGCGGCACCGACCTGCACATCTACCTGTGGGACGAGTGGAGCCAGCGCACGATCAAGCCCGGTCTTGTCATCGGCCACGAATTCGTCGGCCGCGTCGCCGAACTCGGCCCCGGCGTGGCCGGGTACAAGGTCGGCCAGCGCGTCTCGGCCGAGGGCCACCTCGTCTGCGGCCACTGCCGCAACTGCCGCGGCGGCCGCCCGCACCTGTGTCCGAACACCGTGGGCATCGGCGTGAACCGCGACGGCGCCTTCGCCGAATACATCGTCGTTCCCGCCAGCAACCTGTGGCCGATCCCGGACCAGGTGCCCTCGGAACTGGCCGCGTTCTTCGATCCCTACGGCAATGCCGCGCACTGCGCGCTGGAATTCGACGTGGTCGGCGAGGACGTGCTGATCACCGGCGCCGGCCCGATCGGCATCATCGCCGCGGGCATCTGCAAGTTCATCGGCGCGCGCAACGTGGTCGTCACCGACGTCAACGACTACCGCCTCAAGCTCGCGGCCGACATGGGCGCCACGCGCGTCGTCAACGTCGCCAAGGCCTCGCTGAAGGACACGATGGCCGAGCTGCACATGGAAGGCTTCGACGTCGGCCTGGAGATGAGCGGAAACCCGCGCGCCTTCAACGACATGCTCGACTGCATGTACCACGGCGGCAAGATCG
>CAMLSB010000025.1 GCA_946482565.1 uncultured Lysobacteraceae bacterium
TGCAGGCGCGCTCGTCGAGCCAGCCGTTGGCGAAGGCCGCCTTCAGCATCGCGTATTCGCCGCTGACCTGGTAGGCGTAGGTCGGCACGCCGAATTCGTCCTTCACCCGGCGCACGACGTCGAGGTAGGGCATGCCCGGCTTGACCATCACCATGTCCGCGCCTTCCTCGAGGTCGAGCGCGACTTCGCGCAGCGCTTCGTCGGAGTTGGCCGGATCCATCTGGTAGGTGCGCTTGTCGGCCTTGCCGAGCGCGGCCGCGGAACCGACCGCGTCGCGGAACGGCCCGTAGAAGCTCGATGCGTACTTCGCGCTGTAGGCGAGGATGCGCGTGTGGATGAAGCCTTCGCGCTCGAGCGCATTGCGGATCGCGCCGATGCGGCCGTCCATCATGTCGCTCGGCGCGACCACGTCGGCGCCGGCGCGCGCATGCGACAGCGCCTGCTTCACCAGCACCTCGACGGTCTCGTCGTTGACGACGTAGCCGGCGTCGTCGACCAGGCCGTCCTGGCCGTGCGAGGTGTACGGATCGAGCGCGACGTCGGTGATCACGCCCAGTTGCGGGAAACGCTGCTTGAGCGCGCGCACCGCACGCTGGCACAGGCCGTCGTCGGCCCAGGCGGCCGCGGCGTCGAGCGACTTCGCGTCCGGCGCGGTGACCGGGAACAGCGCCAGCGCGGGGATGCGCAGTTCGCTCGCCTGCTCGGCGACCTTCAGCAACTCATCGATCGACACGCGCTCGACGCCCGGCATCGACGGCACCGCGGCGCGACCGGCGGGCTCGTGAACGAACACCGGATAGATCAGGTCGTCGGCGGTGAGCACGGATTCGCGCATCAGCCGCCGCGAGAACGCGTCGCGGCGCATGCGGCGCGGGCGGAAAGGGAGGTGCTGGCTCATGGCGCCATTCTACTCCCGGCATGGAGGGACCCATGGCCGGTTTCGGACTGAAGCCGACCCTGGGTCGGCTCTACGCGGCGTGGACGCCATCGATCTCGACGGCCAGGTCGCGGCGGCAGATCGCCGCGTGCAGCAGGAACAGGGGGACGCGGCCGCCGAAGCGCTCCTGCAGCGCGGCGGCGATCGCCGGCATGTCGTCGCGGTCGCGCACGTAGACCTTGAGCCGCGTGCCGGGGCCGAAGTCCGGCGGCAGCGCCGGCTGGGTCGCGCGCGCGGCGCCGAGCAGTGCCTCGAAGTTGGCGAAGGTCTCGCCGAGCTGCGCCAGCAAGGCGCCGGCGTGCATGGTCGCGTGGCCGACGACGCTCGCGGTGCCCGACAGCAGCAGCGGCATGCGCGAGTCCGTGGGCGGCAGCATCGCGCGCGCGAAGGCCGGCGGCTGCGGGCCGTACTCGCGCGGATAGCGCCACGCGCTCACCTGCCGCGGGTTCTCGACCGGCGTGCCGGGCGTCGCCGCCGACAGCCAGTACACCTGCAGCACGCGCGCCGCATCGCAGCGGCCGATCGCGGTGGCGGCGGGCAGGCGGAACGCATCGAAGGCGCCGAGGCCGCGCGCGCGGCCGACGCAGAACTGCCGGTAACGCTCGGTGTCGCCGCGGCCGTCGGTGATCGCGTCGAGGTAGTTCCAGACGCGCAGCAGGTGCGGCGTGCCGCTCGCGCCGACGAATCCGAGCATCCGGGCATAGGCGTGCGCGGCGGCGCCGACGATGCCGGTCGGATCCGCATCGCAGGCGTAGGCGCGTTCGTCGACTTCGATGGCGCCGAAGGACAACGTGCCGTCGGTCGACCATGCGATGTCGCCATCGCGGCCGCGCCGCACTGGACCCGCGGCGCGCCAGACCTCGCATGGCGCCGCGCCGAAGGGCTGCAGCGGAATGTGCAGGTAGCGCGGGTCGTCGAGGCTGCGAGGAGCATCGTCGCCGAAACCGAAGACAGCGAGCACGTCGTCGCCCGCCAGCAGCGGGGCCGGTGCCGCGCCGTGCAGGTAGTCCACCGCCAGGGAGGCGGCGACCGCGGCGGCGGGCAGGGCGGCTGGCATCGGGTGGCGTGGCTCGGGCGGGTCGAAGGGGTCGCAATGATACCGGGCCGGCCCGCCGGCGGCCCGCTCGCAGGCACACGTTCCGCGGGACGTCGCACTGGTAACCTTGTCGCCTCGCTCCTCGATGCCTTTCCCATGGAAGCCCCGATGTCCCCGCAAAACGACGCCGAGCGCGCGCTGGCGCAGCTGCTGGTCGAAAGCCTGAACCTGGAAGGCGTCGTCGCCGGCGACATCGATCCGGAAGCGCCGCTGTTCAACGCGGGCCTGGGCCTGGATTCGATCGACGCGCTCGAGCTGTCGCTCGCCATCGGCAAGCGCTACGGCTTCCAGCTGCGTTCGGACAGCGCCGACAACCGCAGCATCTTCGCGTCGCTGCGCGCGCTCGCCGCGCATGTCGAGCAACACAAGGCCGCCTGAGGCCGGCGCCTTGCCGCGCGCCGCGTTCGCGCTGCGCTGCGTGGGGGCGGTGGCGTACCCGTTGCTCGCCCACGCCGCGACGCTGTCGGGCGACAGCCGCCTCGCCGCGCTCGCGGCGCTCGACCTGGTGCTGGTCGCGCTGGCCGCGCCCTTGCTGCGCATGCGCCCCATGGCCTGGGCGGCATTCGCCATCGCAGCCTTCGCTGCGGCCTGGCTGGCGCGCGGGCCGCACGCGCTGCTGCCGTTGCTGTTGGCGCCGCCGGCGTTCGTGGCCGCCGTCGGCTCTGCGTTCGCCTCCACGTTGCGCGCGGGGCGCGTGCCGCTGGTGGGTCGCATCGCTGCCGCGCTGGATGGCGTCGCCTGGCCGGCGCTGCCCGACGACGTGCGCGCCTATACGCGTCGCGTCACCCTTGCATGGGCGCTGCTGCTGCTGGCGCTCGCGCTCGTCGACGCCACGCTCGCGCTGTTCGCGATGCCGGGCGGCGTGCTCGCGCAGCTCGGGATCACGCCGGCGTTCGCCATCGCGGAAGCGCATTGGTCGTGGTTCGCGAACATCGGCGACTACGCGGTGATCGGCGGCTTCATGCTCGCCGAATACGGCTACCGGCGACTGCGCTTCCCGATGCACGCGCCGGGGCTGTTCGTGTTCCTGCGGCGCATGGCGCGGCTCGGGCCGTCGTTCTGGCGCGAGGCGCTGCGATGAGCGCCGCGCGGTTCACGGTGCCGGCGTCGCATCCGTCGCTGCCGGGCCATTTCCCGGGGCGACCGGTGGTGCCGGGCGTCGTGCTGCTCGCGCAGGTGCAGGCGGCGATCGAGGCGGTGCATGGGCCGTTGCCGGCATTGCGCTTGCCGCAGGTGAAGTTCATGCGGCCGCTGCTGCCTGGCGAGCCGGCTTCGATCGAGCTGGAAGATGTCGGCGCCGCCACGGGTGCGCGCCGCTGGCGCTTCCGCGTGTTGCGCGACGCCGACGGCGTCGTGCTGGCGAGCGGCGAGTTCGCCGGCGCATGAGCGCGCGCTGGAAGCAGCGGCCCGAAGGTGGCGGCCGGTTCGCGATCTGGCTGATCCGTTCGGTCGGTCGCCATGGCGGCCGGCGCCTCGGGCGCGCCTGCCTGTACCTCATCACGCCATATTTCCTCGCGCGTCGCGGTCCGGAGCGCCGCGCGTCGCGCGCCTGGCTGGCGCGCGCGTTCGGGCGCCCGGCGACGCTGCTCGACGTCGCGCGGCACATCCATACGTTCGCCGCGACGATCCTCGACCGCATCTTCCTGCTGTCGGGCGAACTGCAGCGTTTCGACATTTCGATCGAAGGCCTGCCGGCGCTCGACGCGCAGCTGCAGGCGGGCCGCGGCGTGTTGCTGTTCGGCTCGCACCTGGGAAGCTTCGAGGTGCTGCGCGTGCTCGCGGGCACGCGTCCCGATCTCCGCCTGCGCGTCGTGCTGGACAAGGGCCACAACCCGGCGATGACGGAACTGCTCGATGCGCTGAATCCGAGCGTCGCGGCCACCGTGATCGACGCGGGACGCCCCGGCACCGAGATCCTGATGGCGATCGACGAGGCGCTGCGGGAGGGCAGCATGGTCGCGCTGCTGGTGGACCGCGCCCAGCCGGGCGAACCGGCCGAGGTGGTGCCGTTCTTCGGCGAGCCGGCGCCGTTCCCGCTGGCGCCCTGGCAGGTCGCGGCGGTGCTGGGGGCGCCGGTCGTGCTGGCGTTCGGGCTCTATCGGGGCGGCAACCGGTACGATCTGCAATTCGAGCCGTTCAGCGACGGCGAGGCCGTGGCGCGGCCGGAACGTCGCGCGCACGTCGCGGCGCTCATCCGGCGTTACGCGGCCAGGCTCGAAGATCTGGGTCGTCGCTTCCCCTACAACTGGTTCAACTTCTATGACTATTGGGACACCCCGGCGGCGCGCGGCGAACTCGGGCAGGTTCGTGGCGGCGATGCTCGGGCTGGCGATGACGGTGCCCACGATGTCGTTCGCAATGACGGCGCTGCCCGCTGAATCCACGCCCGCATCCGCAAGCGTCGCGCCGGCGCCGGCGTGGATCCTCGCGCGCATCGCGCGGCCCGTGCCGAGCAGCACGCCGTTCCTCGAGCTGCGCGGGTCGAAGCTGCTGAAGGCGCCCTTGCGCATTTCCGGCGTCTACCGCCACCCCGACGTCGCGACGCTGGTGCGCGAAGTGCGCGCGCCCTACGCGGAGACCACCACGATCCGTGCCGGCGAAGCGACGATCGAGCGCCCCGGCAAGGCCGCGCGACGCGTGTCGCTGTCGCGTTACCCGGAACTTGCCGGCATGCAGCAGAGCTTCGGCGCATTGCTTGCGGGCGACGTCGCGTCGCTGCAGCGCCATTACCGGCTGGCCAGCGATGGCCGCCGCGAGGCATGGCGACTGGTGCTGGCGCCGCTCGACGCCGCGGTGGCGAAGCGCGTGCGCGCCATCGTGCTGCACGGCCGTGGCGCGGAACTGCGCTGCATCGAGACAGAGCCCGCGAGTGGCGATGAAGTGCAGTACACGCTGCTCGCCGGGGCCGCGCGCGATGCGGCCGCGAACGACAACGCGGATGCGGCCGCGATCGTGGCCTTGTGCGGCAACGACGGCGGCAAGGCCAACGCAGGCGGCGGTCGCGGCGCATGAGCGCAGGCCGGCGCCTCGCGTTCGCGCTGGCCTGGCTGGCGGTATTGCTGCTCGCCGGCGCGTGGATCGGGCAGCGCCTGCACGTGAGCGGCGACCTGCGCAAGTTCATGCCTGCGCCGCGCACGCCGGCGCAGAAATTGCTGATCGAGGAAATGGGCGAGGGCCCGGGTTCGCGCTTGCTGCTGGTGGCGCTGTCGGGCGCCGATCCGGCGACGCTGGCGAAGCAGTCGCAGGCGCTGCGCGCGCGGCTCGCCGACTCCCCGCAGTTCGCGGTGGCCGAGAACGGTGGCGCGGGCCTCGACGCGATTCCGGCGCGATTGCGGCCCTATCGCTACCTGCTGTCGGACACGCTGGACCACGCCACTTTCGATGCGCCGACCTTGCATGAGGCCTTGCAATCGCGCATCGAGGACCTCGGCTCGCCCGCGGCAGCGCTGGTGGAGCCGCTGGTCGCATCCGATCCGACGCTGGAAACGCTGAAGCTCGCCGAAGCCTGGCAGCCGCCGGTCGCGCCGCAGCGCATGTACGGCGTGTGGTTCGATCGCGCCGGTCGCGAAGCGCTGCTGCTCGCGCAGACGCGCGCGCCGGGCTTCGATCCCGACGGGCAGCGCGCCGCGCTCGATGCGCTGCACGCGGCCTTCGCCGCGGTGTCCGCCGGCACGCATGCGCGGATCGAGGCGACGGGCCCGGGCGCGTTCTCGGTCGAAGTCGCCGCGCGCACGTCGCGCGAAGCCGGCTGGATCGGCACCGTCGACACGATCAGCCTGATCCTCCTGCTGTGGTTTGCGTACCGCAGCTGGAAGGCGCCGCTGCTCGGCGTGCTGCCGCTTGCCAGCGCCGGCCTCGCGGGGCTCGCCGCGGTGGCCGCACTGTTCGACGGCGTGCACGGCATCACCGTGGCCTTCGGTTTCACCCTGATCGGCGTCGTGCAGGATTACCCCATCCACCTCTTCAGCCACCAGCGCGCCGGTTTGGCGCCACGCGACAGCGCGCGCGCGCTGTGGCCGACACTGGCGACGGGCGTGGTGTCGACGTGCATCGCGTACGTGACCTTCCTCGCCTCGGGCGTCGAGGGCCTGCAGCAGCTCGCGGTGTTCACCATCACCGGCCTCGCGACGGCGGCGCTGGCGACCCGCTTCCTGCTGCCGGCGCTGCTCGACCCGGTGCCGGCGCGCGATGCGGCGTCGTCGCGGCGCCTTGCGAGGCTGTGGACGCGGATCGAGCGCCTTCCGCGGCCGCGCGCATTGCCGCTCGCGTTGTTCGCGGCGGCGGCGCTCGCGGTCGTCGCATTTGCGCCCGGCGCGTTCTGGCAGGACGACCTGTCGAAGCTCGCGCCGGTGCAGCCGGACGCGCTGCGCCGGGACATGCAGCTGCGCGGCGAACTGGGCGCGCCCGACGTGCGCTACGTGATCGCGCTGCAGGCGCCGGACGCGGAACGCGCCCTGCGCCGCGCCGAAGGCCTGCGCCCGGTGCTCGATGCGCTGGTGCAGCGCGGCGCGATCAGCGGCTACGACAGCGCCGCGCGCTACCTGCCCAGCGCGGAGCGGCAGCGCGCGCGCCAGGCCGCGCTGCCCGACGACGCGACGCTGCGTGCCGCGCTCGCGCAGGCGCTCGCCGACAGTCCGTTCCGCGCCGACGCGTTCGAGCCCTTCGTCGCCGACATCGCGGCCGCGCGCCACGCGTCGCCGCTGCAGGCGCGCGACCTCGCCGGCACGCCGCTGGCGGCGGCCGTCGGTGGGCTGCTGCTTGAACGCGGCGGCCACGCCACGGCCCTGGTCTCGCTGGCCGGCCTCGTCCAGCCGGACGAAGTCGCGCGCACCATGCGCGCCAACGGCGCGCAACTGCTCGACCTGAAGCAGGCCTCGGAATCGCTGGTGGTTGCGTATCGCGACCGCGTGCTGCTCGCGCTCGCCGTCGCGGCAGTGCTGCTGGTGGCCACGGTCTGGATCGCGTTGCGCAGCCGCCGCCGCGCGCTGCGGGTGCTGGCGCCGATGGCGCTGGCGATGCTGCTGGTGCTGGCGGTGCTGCGTGGCTGCGGCGTCGAGATGAACCTGTTCCACCTGGTCGCGCTCGTGCTCGGGGCCGGCCTCGGCCTCGACTACGCGCTGTTCTTCGAGCATGCCGGCGACGATCGCGACGAACAGCTGCGGACGCTGCATGCGGTGATCGTGTGCAGCCTGACCACGCTGCTGGTGTTCGTGCTGCTGGCGTTGTCGTCGATCCCGGTGCTGCGCGCGATCGGCAGCACGGTGGCGCTGGGCGTGCTCGCCAACTTCGTATTCGCGCTGCTGCTGGCGCGCTCGGCGTCGTCGAATGCGGGACGCAAGGCATGAGCGGCGTCGTGCTCGACCGCGACGGCATCCTCGCGCTGGTTCCGCACCGGGGCGCGATGTGCCTGTGGGACGAAGTCGTGTCGTGGGACGCCGAAAGGATTTTCTTGCGCGCACGCAGCCACCGCGATCCGGCGCACCCGCTGCGCGACGACGGCGATGTCGGCTTGCGCGGCCTGCACCTGTGCGAATACGGGGCGCAGGCGATGGCGGTGCACGGCGGCCTGCGCGCGCAAGCTGCGGGCGGCCGCGCAACGCCGGGCCTGTTGGTGGCGCTGCGCGGCGTCGGCGTGCACCGCGCGCGGATCGATGACCTGGCGGGCGCGCTCGAGGGCGAGGCCGAGCTGCTGGTCGACGGCGAGGCCGGCTGGCAGTGCGCGTTCCGCATCACGCACGCGGGCGAACTGCTCGCCGAGGGCCGCGCGGCGGTGATCCCGGCGGCAGCACGGGAAGGAGGAGCGACATGAGCGATCCGGCTGCGCCGACGGCTTCAACGGCCTCGAGGGCTTCGACGCTGCAGGCGCCCGCGCGCCGCCGCGCGCTCGTCACCGGCGGCAGCGGCGACATCGGCGGCGCGATCTGCCGCAGGCTCGCCGCCGACGGGCTGCACGTCGTCGTGCATGGCAACGCCAACGCCGCGCGCGCCGAAGCCGTCGCCGCCGCGATCAACGCGGCCGGCGGCAGTGCCGAAGCCGTCGCCTTCGACGTGGCCGACAGCGACGTTGCCCATGCCGCCATCGACGCGCTGCTGCGCGACGGCCCGCTGCACGTGCTCGTCAACAACGCCGGCATCCACGACGACGCGCCGCTCGCCGGCATGACGGACGCGCAGTGGAAGCGCGTCGTCGACGTCTCCCTGCACGGCTTCTTCCACGTGACCCAGCCGCTGCTGCTGCCGATGGCACGCGCCCGCTTCGGCCGCATCGTCAGCATCTCCAGCGTCGCCGCGGTGCTCGGCAACCGGGGCCAGGCGAACTACGCCGCGGCGAAGTCCGCGCTGCACGGCGCCACGCGCTCGCTGGCGCGAGAAATGGCCGGGCGTGGCATCACCGCGAACGTGGTCGCGCCGGGCGTGATCGCAGGCGCGATGGCCGCGGAAGCCTTCCCGCCGGAACTCGTGAAGCACCTCGTACCCGCGGGCCGCGCCGGCACGCCGGACGAAGTCGCCGCGCTGGTCGCGTTCCTGTGTTCCGACGTGGCCGGCTACATCAACGGCCAGGTCATCGGCATCAACGGCGGCATGGGCTGAGCCGGCGACGATCCGCCGCCGGGCGCCGGCGCGTCAGCCGCGCTGCGGTTGCAGCGTGGCGGCGAACTCGCCGTCCGGATCGTCGATCACCGGCGGGTTGGCGCGGATCTCGCGATACACCGCGGGCAGCCCGCCATGGCGCACCGCCTGCAGCACGATGTGGCTGGTGATCCGCCACAGGTCGCGCAAGGGCCGGAAATGGCTGGCGCGGAACTGTTCCTGCGAATGCACGCTCTTGTAGCGCGACTCGATCGGCACCGACACGCAGCGCACGCCGAGGCGCCGCGAGGCCGAGATCATGATCTGCGCCTCGAACACGAAGTCCTCGCCGGGCACGTCCTCCAGCGCGGCGACCACGGCCGGATACAGGCGCTGGCCGCTCTGGCTGTCGGCCACCTGGTAACCGGTGCCCCAGGCCAGGCCCCAGTCGCCGAATTCGTTCGCGAGACGGCGCAGCAGCGGCTTCTGCGAGCGACGGCGCAAGCGGGCGCCGATCACCACGCAGCCCGGGTGCCGGTTTGCCGCCGCGAGCAGGCGCGGGATGTCGGCGCCGGAATGCTGCCCGTCGCCGTCCATGGTCGCGACCGCGCGCGCGCCCTGGCGCAGCGCCTCGCGGAAGCCATCGCGCAGCGAGGCGCCCTTGCCGAGTCGCGTCGCGTGCCGCAGCAGCGTCACCGGCAAGCCTGCCAGTTGCGCGATGGTGTCATCGTCGGAGCCGTCGTCCACCACGATCACGTTCGGGCATTCGGCCAGCGCGCCCTCGACCACGCCGCGGATGCGCAGCGCTTCGTTGAGCGCGGGGATGACCACGGCGATGTCGCCGCGGTCCAGCGGCATCCGGTCGATGGGCGCGCGGGCGACCGGCGTGCGATTGGGGGACGAGGCAGCGTCATCCATGGGCGATCTCCACGCGCAGGGCACGACCCGGCCCGGCATCCAGCTGAAGGAGGTCCACGCCGGAGGCGAGGGCCTGGAACAGGGGCAGCATGGGCGCCATCGCGTTAGCGCCGAGTCGTTGCGCCAGCGGGCCGGACGGTGCCGGAGCGGTCGCATCCACGAAGGTGCCTCGCAGGCGCGGCAGGTGCGGGTCCGCGTTCCGCGACAACACCAGCGCGCCGCCGAGCAGGCCTTCGCTGGGCGACACCGCGGCGAGCGGGCCGGCCGAGGGCGCGTCGTACGCGACCAGCAGGACCCGCGACGCGCCTGTTCCGAGTTGCGACATCGCCTCGACCAGACCCTGCGCGAACGTCGCGCCGAAGCTGCTGATCGCGGTCGCCGGCGCGTGGCTGCCCGTCCCGATGGTCCAGTAACCGGCCGCCGCGTTGTGCACCGAGTTGTGGAAGCGCGTGGGCGACAGCGCGGTCGGGTCGGTGGCGAGCGTCGAGCAGATGTAGTCGGTGATGCCGAGGTCGCCGTGCGTCGACGCGAACACCGACGGCAACAGCGCCGGATCGGCGCCTGCGGCGCGGCACGCGGCCAGCGCCGCTTCGAGCGCGACCGCGACGCTGGCCGGCGCGCGCCGGCGTTCGTTTGCAGGCAGCAGTTCCGGCGACGGCCGCGAAGGCGCGTCGGCGGGCAGCGCACCCGTCGCCACGAAGGCGCGCGCCGCCTCCCACGACGGCAGCCCGTCCGCCCAGAACCCGATGCCTTCCACGTGGGCGACGAGGCGGGTCATCGGCCCGTCTCGAACAGTAGCGAGCAGTTGTTGCCGCCGAAGCCGAAGGAATTGTTCATCGCGTAGCGCACCGGACGCTCGGCGTTGTCGAAGCGGATCTGCGGGCCGCAGGCCGGATCCGGCGTGGTGCTGTTGAGCGTGCCCGGCAACATCCCGTCGCGCAGGGCCAGCAATGCGAACACCGATTCGACGATGCCGGCGGCACCGAGCGTATGCCCGGTCCAGCCCTTGGTCGAACCGGCGTGCAGGGACGCCGGGAACAGCGCCGCCACTGCGCGCGCCTCGACGGCGTCGTTCGCCGGCGTCGCGGTGCCGTGCAGGTTGAGGTAGCCCACCTTGCCCGGCGCGATGCCCGCGCGGTCGAGGGCTGCCTGCATCGCCAGGCGCGCGCCGAGGCCTTCCGGATGCGGCGAAGACATGTGGTACGCGTCGCTCGACTCGCCGTAGCCGCACAGCGTTGGCGCGTCCTCGCGGGGCCGCGCGCGCTCGAGGATGGCGAAGCCGCCGGCCTCGCCGAGCGAAAGGCCATCGCGCGCGACGTCGAACGGGCGGCACGGCTCGCGCGAAACGAGCCCGAGCGAGTTGAAGCCGAACAGCACGCTGCCGCACAGGGTGTCTACGCCACCGACCAGCGCCGCGTCGGCGATGCCGGCGTGGATCAGGCGCGCAGCCTGCGCGAACACCTTCGCGCTCGAGGAGCACGCGGTCGCGACCGTCACGCAGGGTCCGAGCAGCTGCGTGGCCGCCTGCACGAAGCCGCCGAGCGAATGCGGCGTATGCAATTGCGGCGGCAGCAGGTCCGGCGGGAAGGCGCCGTCCGCGTCGAGGCGCGTGTACGCTTCCTCGGTCGCGCCGATGCTCGACGTCGAGGTGCCGACCACGATCGCCACGCGCGCCGCGCCATGGCGTTCGCGCAGCAGCGCGATCGCCCCGGGCAGGCCGTCCTGCTGCAGCGCGAGCCAGGCCAGGCGGTTGTTGCGGCAATCCCACCGAGCCCATTGCGCGGGCAAGGGCGCGTCCTCGAGCCCGTCGACCCGGCCGATCCAGGTCTCCAGCGCCGGCGCGGCCTCGAAATCGTTGCGGCGCAGCCCGCCCCGCCGTCCGCGCAGCGCCTCCAGCTGCATGGCGCAGCCGCGCCCGAGGGCGGTGGTGGCGGTGAAGGCGCGGATCGCGAGTGGCGGCAAGGGCGGCGGGTTCGTCGCGGGCGACAAGCAAGGGATCCGATGGAGGGAAAGGACGGCCCGGAACTGCGGCTGGCTTGAGTATAGCCAGCGCCAACGTGAGGCCAGCGTGGCGTCCGCGCGCGCGATCCCGGGAACCCGGCGGAGCAAACCAATTGCACGGGTCCCCCGGCCCGGACCGCTGCTAGCATGCGGGGGCGGTGCGCCGTCCGCACCGATCGGGGACCTTCCGCATGCATTCGAGCACCGCGCGGCGCCTGCCCGGCGCCCTCCTGGCCGTCCTGGCGCTGGCCGCCACGCCCACCATCGCCTCCGCGTCCGGCCGCACCCTGGCCGATGCCGACTATGCCCGTGCCGAAAGCTTCCTCGGCAACAACGCCGGTCCGCTGGTGGACCATGCGGTGACCCGCGTGACCTGGCTGGGCGACGACCGCTTCTGGTATCGCGACCACGACGCCAGCGGCGACCATTTCATGGTGATGGGCATCGGCCAGGGCGCGAAGCCCGCCACCGCCTTCGACCACGCCCGACTCGCCGAGGCGCTGTCGAAGGCCACCGGCAAGCCGGTGAAGGCCGACAAGCTGCCGGTCACCAGCTTCACCGTCGCCGCCGATGGCGGTTACGCGATCAGCACGCGCGGCAAGGATTACCTCTGCGACGCGGCGCTCAAGGCCTGCGCCGAATCCACGGCCAAGGGCGGCGACGAGCCCGGCGTGCGTTCCCCGGACGACAAGTCCGAAGCCTTCGTGCGCGACTGGAACCTGTGGGTGCGCGACGTCGCGACCGGCAAGGAAACCCAGCTCACCCGCGACGGCACGACCGACTACGGCTACGCCACCGACAACGCCGGCTGGGTCCACAGCGACCGCGCGATCGTGCTGTGGTCGCCGGATTCCAAGCGCATCGCCACCTTCCAGCAGGACCAGCGCAAGACCGGCTCGATGACGCTCGTGTCCACGAAGGTCGGCCACCCGGACGTGCAGACCTGGAAGTACCCGTTCGTCGGCGACAAGGACATCACCATGATCGAGCGCGTCATCGTCGACGCGTCGACCGGCAAGGTGCTGCGCCTGAAGATGCCGCCGGACCAGCACCGCTCCACCCAGTGCGACGACGTCAGCTGCTTCGGCGGCTGGGAGGACGTGCAGTGGGCGCCCGATGCGAAGACGCTCGCGTTCGTGTCCAGCTCGCGCGACCACAAGGACGCGTGGCTGAAGATCGCCGACACGTCCACCGGCGCGATCCGCGAGGTGATGCACGAGCACGTGCCGACCTGGTTCGAGAGCGGCATCGATGCGATCAACTGGCGCTACCTCGCGAAGAGCGGCGAGATCCTGTGGTGGAGCCAGCGCACCAACTGGGGCGAGCTGTACCTCTACGACGCGGCGACCGGCAAGCTGAAGCATGCGGTGACCAGCGGCGACGGCAACGTCGCCGAGGTGGTGCGCGTCGATGAGCCCTCGCGCACCGTGTGGTTCACCGGCACCGGCCGCACCGCCGGACTCGATCCGTACTACCAGCAGCTGTTCAAGGTCTCGCTCGACGGCGGCGCCCCGGTGCTGCTGACGCCGGAGCCGGCCAACCACACGATCACGCTGTCGCCGGACGGCAAGCATTTCGTCGATTCCTGGTCGACGCCGGTCGAACCGCAGGTCGCGGTGCTGCGCGATTCGAACAGCGGCGCCACCGTCGCGCCGATCGCCACCGCCGACATTTCGCGCCTGAAGGCCGCCGGCTGGGTGCCGCCCGTGCAGTTCACGGTGAAGGCGCGCGACGGCAAGACCGACCTCTACGGCCTGATGTTCAAGCCGACGAACTTCGATGCGTCGAAGAAGTATCCGGTCGTCGATTACGTGTATCCCGGCCCGCAGGTGGGTTCGGTCGGCAGCCGCAGCTTCAGCCCGGCGCGCGGCGACCACCAGGCGCTCGCAGAACTCGGCTTCATCGTCGTGCTGATCGACGGCATGGGCACGCCTTACCGCTCCAAGGCCTTCCACGACGGCTACGCCGGCGACGTCGCCGACAACACGCTGCCCGACCAGGTCGCGGGCCTGAAGGAACTCGGCGCGCGCAACCCGTGGATGGACCTCGGCCGCATCGGCATCTGGGGCCACTCCGGCGGCGGCAACGCCACCGCGGGCGCGATGTTCCATTACCCGGACTTCTTCAAGGTCGGCTGGGCGGAAAGCGGCAACCACGAGAACCGCAACTACGAGGACGACTGGGCGGAGAAGTGGCAGGGCCTGCTCGAGACCAAGGCCGACGGCACGACCAACTACGACACCCAGGCCAACTGGAAGTACGCGAAGAACCTGAAGGGCAAGCTGATGCTCACGCACGGCCTGCTGGACGACAACGTGCCGCCGTCCAGCACGTTGCTGGTGGTCGACGCGCTGATCAAGGCCAACAAGGACTTCGACCTGATCCTGCTGCCGAACGCGCGCCACGGCTACGGCATGGATTCGTACTACATCATGCGCCGGCGCTGGGACTACTTCGTGCGCAACCTCGCGGGCGACACGCCGCCCGACGAGTACCGGATCGCGCCGCCGCAGATGTAACCAGAAACGCTGTCAGCCGCAGATTTCACAGATCTAGAAGGATTTGGCCCAGGAACCTCAAAACTCCCGGGCCAATCTTTTTTCATCTGTGGAATCTGTGGCAGCTTTAGCCGTTGCTTCTACGGTTTCTGGCCGAAGAGGATCTTCCTCTCGGCGTCGGAGAGCGGCTGGCCCGCGGCGGGGTTCACGGTCTTCGCGAGCGCGTAGGCGCGCTTCGCAGCGGGACGTGCGGCGATCGCGGCGTGCCAGCGGCGCACGTCCGGGAAGGGCTCGAGGTCGAGCGGCGCCTTGTCGTACGGGCTGATCCACGGATGGCAGGCCATGTCGGCGATGCCGTAGTCGCCGGCGATGAACTCGCGGCCGCGCAGGTGCTTGTCCAGAACGCCGAGCAGGCGCATGGATTCGTTGCGATAGCGGTCCTGCGCGTAAGGGATCCGTTCCGGCGCATAGACGCTGAAATGGCCGTGCTGGCCCGTCATCGGCCCCAGCCCCGCGGCCTGCCAGAACAGCCATTGCAGCGCCTCGCAGCGGCCGCGCAGGTCGACCGGCAGGAAGCGCCCGGTCTTCTCGGCGAGGTACTGCAGGATCGCGCCCGACTCGAAGACCGCGAGCGGCCCGCCGCCATCGGCGGGCGCATGGTCGACCAGCGCCGGCATCTTGTTGTTGGGCGAGATCGCCAGGTAGGCCGGTTCGAACTGCGCGCCCTTGCCGATGTCGACGGGAATGATGCGGTACGGCTGCGCTGCGCCGGCCTCGACCAGCTCTTCCAGTAGCAGCGTGATCTTGTGGCCGTTCGGCGTGGGCCAGTAATACAGGTCGAGCATGGCGATTCCTGCGACGCGGGCCTCCCAGCCTAGCGCGAAGCGGCCGGCACCGTTTACGCTGCGGCTTCATCCGCTGCCAGCGCCCCCCGCATGTCCGATCCGAACCGTTCCATCCAGGCGTTCCCGCTGTCGCCGCTCTCCGCGCTGATCTTCTCGTCGCGCTGGCTGCAGCTGCCGCTCTACCTCGGGCTGATCGTCGCGCAGGCGGTGTACGTGTTCCTGTTCGCGAAGGAACTCTGGCACCTGATCCACGAGGCGAGCACGCTCAACGAGCAGGACATCATGCTGATCGTGCTGGGCCTGATCGACGTGGTGATGATCTCCAACCTGCTGGTGATGGTGATCGTCGGCGGCTACGAGACCTTCGTGTCGCGGCTGCGCCTGGAAGGCCACCCCGACCAGCCGGAGTGGCTGAGCCACGTCAACGCCTCGGTGCTGAAGGTGAAGCTGGCGATGGCGATCATCGGCATTTCGTCGATCCACCTGCTGAAGACGTTCATCGAGGCCGGCACGCTCGGCCTGCCGGTGTGCGCGCAGGTGGCGCCGGGCATGACGTGCACGCGCTTCACCGAGGGCGGCGTGATGTGGCAGACGATCATCCACTGCGTGTTCATCCTGTCGGCGATCGGGATCGCCTATACCGACCGGATCATGCAGGCGACTTCCAGTCGCCGCGAAGAACACGCCCACTAGCATTAGTCGCAGCCTGCGCGCCCGCCGCCGGTAGAATGGCGGGATGGATGTCTCCCACCTGCTCGACGGGCTGAACCCGGCCCAGCGCGAAGCCATCACCGCGCCGGCGGGCCACTACCTGATCCTGGCCGGTGCGGGCTCGGGCAAGACCCGTGTCCTGACGCATCGCATCGCCTGGCTGCACGAGGTGCACGGCGTGCCGCTGCACGGCATCCTCGCGGTCACCTTCACCAACAAGGCCGCCGCGGAAATGCGCGGCCGCGCCGAGCGCCTGCTCGAGCGCTCCGGCCGCGGCGGCGCCCGCGGCATGTGGATCGGCACCTTCCACGGCATCGCCCACCGGCTACTCCGGCTCCACTGGCAGGACGCGAACCTGCCGGAAGGCTTCCAGGTCCTCGATTCCGACGACCAGCAGCGCCTGGTGAAGCGCGTCGTGCAGCAGCTCGAGCTCGACGAGGCGCGCTTCCCGCCGCGCCAGGTCGCGTGGTGGATCAACGCGCAGAAGGACGAAGGCCGGCGCCCGCAGCACCTGCAGCCGGCGAAGGACGACGTCTGGCTCGACGCGATGCAGCGCTGCTACGCGCTTTACCAGGAGCGCTGCGACCGGGCGGGGCTGGTCGATTTCGCCGAACTGCTGCTGCGCGCGCTGGAACTGGTGCGCGACAACCCGCAGCTGCTCGCGCATTACCGGCGCCGCTTCGGCGAGCTGCTGGTGGACGAGTTCCAGGACACCAACGCGATCCAGTACGCCTTCATCCGCCTGCTCGCCGGCAGCGATGGCCACGTGTTCGTGGTCGGCGACGACGACCAGGCGATCTACGGCTGGCGCGGCGCGAAGGTCGAGAACGTGCAGCGCTTCCTGGCCGATTTCCCCGGCGCCACGACGCTGCGGCTCGAGCAGAACTACCGCTCCAGCGCGAACATCCTCAACGCCGCGAACGCGGTGATCGTCCACAACCCGGATCGCCTCGGCAAGCAGCTCTGGACCGACAGCGGCGAGGGCGATCCGATCGACCTGTACGCGGCCTACAACGAGATCGACGAAGCGCGCTTCGTGGTCGAGCGCATCCGCCAGTGGGTGCGCGACGGCGGCAGCCACGGCGAGGCGGCGATCCTGTATCGCAGCAACGCGCAGTCGCGCGCGTTCGAAGAGGCGCTGCTCGCCGAACAGATCCCGTACCGCGTCTACGGTGGCATGCGCTTCTTCGAGCGCGCCGAGGTGAAGGACACGCTGGCCTACCTGCGGCTGGTCGCGAACCGCGATGACGACGCGGCCTTCGAGCGCGCGGTCAACACGCCGACGCGCGGCATCGGCGAACGCACGCTGGGCGAGGTGCGGCAGCAGGCGCGCGGCGCGGGCCTCTCGCTGTGGAACGCGGCGCGGCGCTGCGCCGACGGCGGCGCGCTGGCCGGCCGCGCGCGCAACGCGCTGGCCGGTTTCCTCGGCCTCGTCGATGCGCTCGCCGCCGAAGTCGCGGAACTGCCGCTGCCGGAAAAGATCGACCACGTACTCGCGCGCAGCGGCCTGCGCGAGCATTACGCCGCCGAATCGAAGGGCTCGCTCGATTCGCGCACCGAGAACCTGGACGAACTGGTCTCCGTCGCCTCGCGCTTCGTGCAGCGCGACGAGGACGACGAAGCCGCGCCCACCGGCGAGCTGGTCGCGTTCCTGTCCTATGCCGCGCTCGAAGCCGGCGAAGGCCAGGCGCAGGCGGGCGAGGACGGCGTGCAGCTGATGACGCTGC
>CAMLSB010000026.1 GCA_946482565.1 uncultured Lysobacteraceae bacterium
TCGGGCGCGTCCGCACCTGCAAGCTCGGGCCGCGCCGGCTCGAGGAAGAAGCCGCGTGGATCGCACGGCACCACCAACTCTGGAGCGCGCGCTTCGACGCTCTGGACTCGATCGTCGAAGACCTCAAACGCCAGGAGAAGGAAGATGGCCAACGCAAGTAGTGCCTCCGCGCTGAACCCCACGAACGTGGAACGCAAATCCGATCGCGAATTCGTCGCGACCCGCGCGTTCAACGCTTCCGCCCGCCTGGTCTACGAGGCCTGGTTCAACCCCGAGCTGTTCCGCAAGTGGTGGGTGCCGGAAGGCGCGGGCATGACGCTCGAGTCCTGCGAAATGGACGTGCGCACGGGCGGCAAGTACCGCCTCGTGTTCCGCCATCCCGCGTTCGACGAGCCGATGGCGTTTTACGGCCGCTACATCGACGTGGTGCCGGGCCAGCGCATCGTGTGGACGAACGAGGAAAGCGGCGACGACCAGGGCGCCGTGACCACGGTGACCTTCGAGGAACGCGACGGCAAGACGCTGGTCAGCTACAGCGAGCTCTACCCGACGGCAGCGGCCTGCGACGAAGCCCTCGCCGGTTCGGCCGAAGGCCTGCCCGGCCAGTTCGCGCAGCTCGACGCGCTGCTCGCCACCGGCTGGTAATTCCACGGGGTTGCCCGGTTCCAGCGGCGCCTGCGTTCCCTGCGGAACCGGGCGCCGCACCGGCGTGTTGACATTATTTCCATAATTCTGGAATTATTGAATTATGGAAACCCGCCAAGCCCTCGCCGCCCTCGGCGCACTGAGCCACGAATCCCGTCTCGCCGCGTTCCGCGCCTTGGTGCAGGCCGGCCCCGATGGCTTGTCCGTCGGCGATCTCCGCGAGCGCCTGGCGCTGCCCCCGGCCACGCTCACCGCCCACCTCAACGTGCTGCGCGCCGCCGGCCTGGTCACGGACGAGCGCGAGGGCCGCGTCATCCGCGTGCGCGCCGACTATCCGCGCATGAACGCCCTGCTCGGCTACCTCACCGAGAACTGTTGCGCCGGCGCCACCGATTGCGGGCCGGCCGTTTCCTGCGCCCCGCGCACTTCGCGAAAGAAGGACACCGCCCGATGAATCGCTTCCACGTACACCTCAACGTCGCCGACCTGCCGGCGAGCGTCCGCTTCTACGCCGAGCTGTTCGGCGCGCAGCCGACCGTGCTCAAGCACGACTACGCGAAGTGGATGCTCGAGGATCCGCGCGTCAACTTCGCGATCTCGAACACCGGCCGCGCGCCGGGCGTCGACCACCTCGGCATCCAGGCCGACAGCGGCGACGCGCTCGCCGCGATCGGCGTGCGTCTCGACGCCGCCGGTGGCACCGTCGTGCCGGAAGAAGCGACGGTCTGCTGCTACGCGCAGTCCGACAAGCTGTGGACCGAGGATCCGCAGGGCACGCGCTGGGAGACCTTCCATACCTTCGGCGAGGCCACGACGTATCACGCGGCCGGCGCGGCGTGCGCCACCGACGGCACGTCGTGCAGCCCGGACATTGCCAGCGTGAAGCCGAAGATCGACAAAGGCACGCGCGCGTCCTGCTGCGCGCCGCAGTCGGGCTGCTGCTGATCCTGCGTTCCCGGAGCCGGACATGAAGCGCGTGCTGTTCGTGTGCATCGAGAATTCCAACCGCAGCCAGATGGCCGAGGCCTTCGCGCGCATGCACGGCGGCGGCGCCATCGAGGCGATGAGCGCGGGCTCGCGACCGTCGGGGCGGATCAATCCGAAGGCCGTGCGCTTCATGGGCGAACTGGGCTACGACCTGTCGACGCATGCGTCGAAATCGCTCGCCGACGTCACCGGCGAATTCGACGCGGTGGTCACGATGGGTTGCGGCGACGATTGCCCGTGGGTGCCTGCGAAGCGTCGCGAGGACTGGGCGCTGCCCGATCCGAAGGACCTGGACGACGACGGCTACCGCGCCGTGCGCGACGAGATCGCGCGGCGCGTGCAGGCGCTGCTGGCGTCCCTGTGAGCGGCGCCACGGACGAAGCGGCCGGCGTCGGTGTCGGCGCCGCGGCGCCGTTGCGGCAGCGGCTGCTCGCCGAGTTCCTCGGCACGGCGCTGCTGCTGGCGGCGGTCGTCGGCTCCGGGATCATGGGCGTCGCGCTGTCGCGCGGGAACGACGGCGTCGCACTGCTTGCCAACGCGGGCGCGACGGCGGCGATCCTGTTCGTGCTGATCGTCGTGCTCGGCCCGGTCTCCGGCGCGCACTTCAATCCGGTGGTCACGCTGGCGGCCCGCTTCGACCGCGGCCTCGGCAATCGCGAGGCGGCGGCCTACATCGCCCTCCAGCTGATCGGAGCGGTGGCCGGGGTGCTGCTCGCGCATGCGATGTTCGGCCAGGCGCTCTGGCAGCCCGGCGAGCACGCGCGCACCGGTCTCGGGCAATGGCTCAGCGAGGCGGTGGCGACGTTCGGCCTCGTCCTGGTGATCCAGCTCGGCGCACGCTGCAAGCCCGAGGCGGTCGCCGCGCTGGTCGCGGCCTACATCTTCGCTGCGTACTGGTTCACGGCAAGCACGTCGTTCGCGAACCCCGCGGTCACGCTGGCGCGCGCGCTCACCGCAAGCTTCTCCGGGATCCGGCCCGGCGACGTGCTGGCGTTCGTCCTCGCGCAGGGCCTGGGTGCGGCCGGCGGCTGGGCGACCGCTCGCGGCCTGGTGCCGGCTGGCCGACGGCGCGTGCGCAGTTCACGGGGCTAGTCGGCCCTCGCCATGGAAGCGGGTTCTCCGATCCCGAAGTGGGCGAATGCCTGCTCCCGGGTCATCGGCTCGAGCCGGTCGATCGCTTCCTGCACGATCTCGCCGCGCGAGCGCCGCATCCCGGGCCGATACCACCGCGAGAGCGCGGCGTCCGCACCGATGTGGTTGGACACCTCGTCTTCCTTGCGGAATGCCGACATCGGGGCCACGACGACCTGCGCCACTTCCACCGCCCACGAGGCGAACCTCGACGCGCCCGGAATGGCCGTGAGCGGATTGCTCAAGGTCGCCATGACGTGCTTCAGGTCGAGCCATCCCGCGCGCCTGGTATAGACGTAGCGCTGCCCCTCCGGCAGATGCCGGCCAGTCTTGCCCACGAGCCGGTCGTGCCAGTCCGATGCGGCCAGCGCGGCATCGATCGAACCGGCGATCGAGGCAGGCTCCGCATATTCCTCCAGGTTGCCGAGGTCCGACCAACTCGGCCGCTCCGCATCGTCCTTGCCCGGCGAGGATGCGGTCGCGCACGAATGTCCCTGCACGATGCGGATCCCCGCGGGCGTGCGTCCCCCGTCGATGGCGCTCATGCCGCACTCCGGCAGGAAGTAGGTCGTCTCGCCCGTCGAACGCGCGATGCCGGTGGTGCGGTCCTCGATCGCGGGATCGCCACCGACCGGTTCGAAGGCAGGATCCTGGCCCAGGAACAGGCGCAGCGAGAATTTATTCGCCCCTCCCGCCGAGACCTCGAACTGCTGCTGCACGAGCGGACGCGACTCCGGGTGCTTCGCGTAGCCGATGGCCAGCACGTGCTTGCCCGGCGCGAGGAAAAGCGTGGACTTGCCCTTCGGCGGAAGCATCGCCACCGCATGGCCGTCGACGACGAGCATGGTCCGCATCTTCAGCCCCACGTGGCCGCCTTCGCGCACGATGCTCACCGGGAGCGGCCTGTCCGGCGCCGGCGCGAACAGCTCCGGCGCCATCACCTGGGCGGGCTCGATCTCGCGCGCGTCCGTGAAAGGCACGTGCCGGGTCGTGGTGGCGCATGCGGAAAGGGCCAGCAGGACGGGAACCAGCAATCTCTTCATCGGAGCGACGCCTCGGCTTCGGGGGATGGGGCAATGGACCAATCGATGCCGCCGGGCTGGTCGCCGGGCCGCGAGCGGATCCGCGATGGGCGCCTCGCGAACACCAGCAGCGATGCGCCGAGCATCGCGAGGAAGTTGGCCAGCCACAGCAGCGAGAACGCGAGCGCCTGCGCATCGCTCGCACCGAGCGTGGCCAGCGCCCAGATGAGCGCGGCCTCGCGCGTGCCGAAGCCGGCGACGCTCAGCGGCAGCGATGCGATCGTCGTGCTCGTGGCGATCGCGGCATAGAGCAGGAAGGGGTTGACGTTGATGGCGACCGCGCGCGCGAGCAGCATGACCTGAAGGACCGCGACAGCCTGCGAGGCGACCGACAACGCGAGCGCCATCGCCATCGTGCCTGCGGTCGCGGGCGGGAGCGGATCGCCGCCGGCATCGGCGGCGGATTCCTGCCCGAATCGCCGCAGCAGCCTGTGCACCAGGAACTCGACGGCGGACAGCATCCAGCGCGGACGCAGCGAAACGGCCAGCAACGCCAGTCCGAGCACGAACAGGCCCGCCCGGATGAGCGCCAGTCCCGGCACGTGCCCGGCCAGGCCGGCCACGGCGCCGAACGTCGCGACCAGCAGGAGCGTCGGCGCGAGGTCGAAGGCCCGGTCCAGGGCAACACTGTAGGCGGCAGCGGCGAATCCCCGCGTGCGGTCGCGGATCCACCAGACGCGGGCGACCTCGCCCAGCTTCGCCGGGCTCACCAGGCCGAGGAAGAAACTGGCGCCATACACATCGAGCAGTTCGCGCCACGCGAGCCGCCGGCCCAGCGAACCCAGGATCAGGTTCCAGCGCCATGCCCGGATCGCGATCATGCAGAACGTCAACAGGATCGCGCCCAGCGCGGGCAGCACGCGGATGCTGGCCAGGTGCGCCGGGAACCGGCCGGCGAGTTCCAGGCGGCTGCACGCGAACCAGGCGACCGCCACGCCGAGCGCGAGGCGCCATGCGCCGGAACGCAAGCCGATCCTCGCGCGCTCATGCAGCATCCAGCCGCTCCTCCATCGTCCTGCACGCAATGAGGCCGCCGGCCATCCCGACGTAGGCGCCGGCGACGATGTCGGCGACGAAATGCGTATTGGTGAGCAGCAGGCAGGCGATCGTGCAGGCGGCCGCGGCCGCGATCGGCGCGCGCGCGCGCGGATACAGCCTGCACAGCGGCAGCGCGAGCACGAGGACGATGATCGTCGTCCCCGAAGGGAAGGCCTGGAACGCCTTGATCCCGCCGCCGAACGCATGGAACGCGCTATTGCCGTCGTTGAGGTATCCATGGCTCCGGAGCGCGCAGTCCAGCTTCGACGCCGGGCCTGGATCGGCGACGTCGCGCGGCCACGCGCGCCCGAACATGCGCTTGAGCATGTCCTTCACCGCCGCGCACGCCAGCAAGCCGGCGCAGAGCACGAACCACGCACGCTCCTGCGGACCCGCGAGGCGACCGAGCCGGCGCAGGGCATAGGCGAAGACGAACAAGCCGGCGAGGGGCAACGCAACGATCGGCATGCTCATTGGCCACAGCATCCACGCGTGCGAGTCCAGCCCTTGCGCATGGATCCAGCGGGCGACGGGAAGGTCCACCCAACGGATGCAGGCGAGGCTGAGCAGGGCCGCGAGCGGCGCCCCCCAGGCGATCATCCGCGCCGAGCGGCGCCATGCGCGGTGCTGGCGATCGCTGGCGGCGGGATGCTGGTGAGCTTGCATGTCGGACATGGCGCCTGGCCCTCGGGTTCAATGGAGGAAAAGCTGGATCGCCGCGAACACCGGCAGCGCGGCGAGCATCGAATCCATGCGGTCGACGGCACCGCCATGGCCGGGCAACAGCGCGCCGCTGTCCTTGACCTTTGCGTGCCGCTTCATGAGGCTGGCCACCAGGTCGCCGGCGACACCGGACGCGAGGGCCACCATCGCCGCCGCGAACACGTGTACCGGCCGGTCGAGCGCCGGGCCCAGCGCGAACAGGACGAAGCCCGCGGTCGCCGCGGTGAGCGAAAAGGCGACCAGCAACACGCCCCAGTTCTTGTACGGGTTCACCTGCGGCGCGAGCAGCCGCCCGGCCGGCAACATCACCGCGTGCCGGCCCAGGAGGTAGCACAGCGAATCCAGCAGGCACACCAGCCCGATCATGAGCAGCAGCAGGAGCCTGCCGTTCGCCCTGCCGGCGAACCAGGCGATCGCGGCCACCATGGACAGCGCGAGCAGGATCCCGATCGCGGCCTTGGCGACGACGACCGGGATGGCCGCCCGCTCGCCGAGCCGTGCGTTCCCGAGCCATGCGGGCGCCAGTGCCCACCATCCCGCGCACGCGAAGATCCAGCCATGCCGCCAGCCGCCCGCATCGCCGCAGGTGGCGATGGCGACGCAGGCGAATGCGGCCAGCAGCAACGACCGCAGCGGACGCGAGGCGATCCCGCTCAATGCCAGCCACTCCCACAGCACCAGCAGCGCGAGCACGCCCGCGCCGAGCGCGAGGCCCGCGGGGCGGAGCCACGACACCAGCGCGATCGCGGCCGGGACCAGGATCGCGCTCGTCGCCAGGCGCGGCGCAAGATCACGGCCGAAACCGCCGGTGACGGGCCTGGCGGTACTGCACTCCCCTACGTCCATGACACCGACCAGCGAAGGAACGCGACGGTGCCTGCCACCACGATGAGGGCGAACACGATGCAGCCGAAGATGTCGAGCAGGTCGCGCGATTTCGGGCTCAACGCAGGAACCCCCGCGCACATGCCTCGATCGCCGCCGACTCGACGAGGAAACCATCGTGGCCGTACGTCGAATCGATCAGCGCCATCCGCGCCCCGGGAATCGCCCGCGCGATCGCTTCCTGTTCGGCGGGCGGGAACAGGATGTCGCTCCGGATTCCCGCCACGAGCACGCGCGAGCGGATCCGCGCCAGCGCCGCCGCCGCCGATCCACGACCGCGACCGACGTCGTGGCTGTCCATCGCCTTCGTCAGCGTCCAGTAACTCCACGGATCGAAGCGGTTCGCGAGCTTGCGGCCCTGGTGGCGGAGGTAGCCGCTGGCCGCGAATCCGTCGCACAACGGCAGCGGGTCGGACTGCGTGCTGCGGAAAGCCTCGTAGCCACGGTAAGTGAGCATCGCGATGGCGCGCGCCGCTTCCAGGCCGGCCAGACCGTCACGGCACGCATCGCCGCCCAGCGTGCTATCGGCTTCCAGCGCCATGCGCTGCGCTTCGTTGCACGCGATGCCCCAGGGGGAATGACGCGCGTTCGTCGCCAGCAGCACGAGGTTGTCGAACCGGTCGGGTTCCGCGCACGCCCACTCGAGCGCCTGCTGGCCCCCCATGGATCCGCCGATGCCCAGGCGCACGCGCTCCACGCCGAGGTGCATGAGCAGCACACGGTGTGCCGCGACGATGTCACGCATGGTGATGGCGGGGAATCGCCGGCCATACCGTTGCCCGGTGGCGGGATCGATGCTTGCAGGCGACGACGTGCCGCAGCACGAACCCAGCATGTTGGCGCAGACGATGAAATCGCGCTCCGGATCGAGCAGCCGCCCGGGGCCGGCCAAGCCGGACCACCATTCCTGGACACGCGAGCTGCCGGTCAGCGCATGGAAGACCCAGACCGCGTTGTCCCGGGCCGGCGACAGCCTGCCCGCAGTCGTGTAGGCGATCCGCAGCTGCCGCAGCGATCCACCGCCCTCGAGCACGAACGCGTCGTCCAGCTCGAGCGTGCGCGTTTGCCAGGCGGCCGTATCGTCGCTCCCGCGAAGTGTCGCGGGCGGACGCGGAAGCGTCGATGCTTCCGCGTTCACGCGCTTGCCCCGGCGCGCATCCGCGCCTTCCCGGCGAGGTAATCGGCCGCGTGCGTGCGCTTGGCCGCGGGCTGGGTTCCGGACGGACGCTCCACCCGCGTCTGCTGTTCCCCGAGCACGCGCAGCAGCGACAGCTGGTTCGCCACCGCTTCGGAAAAAGGCCTCGCCAGCGCGGCGCACAGCGCCAGCGCACGCGGCGGCAGCGAAAGGATCCGCACACGCCTGCCCAGGATGCGCGAATACAGCGTCGCCACGTCGCGCCAGGACAGCTGTTCCGGGCCCGTGACGTACAGGACTCGCCGGGAGGCGCGCGCGTCGCCGATCGAAGACACCAGGCATTCGGCGACGTCCCGCACCGCCACGAACGCGTGGCGGCGGTCGGCCGGTCCGGGAACGACGGCCACGCCCCAGCGCTCGATGGTCTGGCCGAAAAGCGCGCGCAACGCAGCGGTGGCGCCCCGCGCCCGCGAGAGCGTGGCGGCGGGCTCGCCGAGGAGCGGGATCCTGCTGCCCATGAGCGCGAAATAGTCGTCCATGAACGGCGTGCTGCGCACCACCGTGTAGTCCAGCGAGGAGGCCTCCAGCATCTCCTCGCAGGCTGCCTTCATGCGCAGCGTGGGCACCGTCGCGAGGTAATCGCGGGTGTACGGCATCGCGATGGAGACGAACAGCAACCGCGGTACGGCCGCGGCCGTTGCGGCATCGACCAGGTTGCGGTAACCCTCGCCCTCGTCGCGGTCGAAGCTGTAGCGGCCGCGCGGGAACACGACGGTCGCGGTGGCGATGACGGCGTCGATGCCGTCGCACGCCGATGCCAGGCTCGCCGCGTCGCGCAGGTCGCCGAAAGCGAGCTCGATGCCGTCGCCGTGCAGGTGCGCATGCCGCGAGCCCGGGCGCACGAGCGCGCGCACGCGATGGCCCGCGGCGATGGCGACGCGGATCACGTCCGTGCCGAGCTGGCCGGTGGCACCGACCACGAGGATGCTTGTCATTTCGTTCGCCTTCCCTGGCGTCGTCGAAGGCGCTAACCGCCGGCGAGGAATGCGACGCCGGGGCGCGGCGCGGCGGATGCCCCGCGCGTCGGCCAGCCCACGCGCAGCAGTGCCACCGGCGTCTCGCCCTCGGCGGCGCCGAACATCCGCAGCACCCCGGCCCGGCCTTCGTCGAAACCGAGCGGGAAGTCCAGCGGCTGGCACGCCACCCCGCGCCGGGTGAATTGCATCCAGGTGCGCATCAGCGTCCTGCCACCGTCCAGGCAGGCCTGCGCGCCAGCCGAATCCGCGGTGACCAGCACGAAGCCGCCGCTGCGCGCGATGCAGCGCGCAGCATTCGCGGCCATCGCATGCCCGAGCCCGAGCCGCCCCACGACCTTGCGCAGCGGCGCGCTGGCCCTCAGCAGCCGGAGCGCGAGCGCTTCGGCCCGACCCAGCGCGAGGCCCCGCGGCGTCATGCCCGAACCCGACGCCCGCTCCTCGCGTTCGCCGAAGCGCAGGTGATCCAGCAGTTCGGCCAGGTAGTCGTCGCGCCGGAACAGCCGCAGCGCGCCTTGCGCCGTGAGCGCGCGCAGCGTCTTCCGGCACGGTTGCGCGAAGCGGACGTGCGTGCCCGGCAGCGCGGCGCCGGCCAGGCACGCGCTCGCGAGCGCGTCGGCCACGTGCACGCGCTGGTACGGATGCCGGTTCGTGGCACGCCGGTGCAACAGGCCCAGGTTGCGCGCGAACCGCGCTTCGTGCAGGCCGCGCACGTGCAGCGTGCCGACGGCGCCGTCGCGCCCGTGATCCGGGAGCGGGGCGAACTCGACGTCGGCGATGGACGCCGCCGCCTCGATCGCGCAACCGAGACTGGCCAGCGCACCGCGCCCTTCGGGATCGGCGCACGGCAGGATGCGCTTCGGCTCGAGCGCGAGCGATACCCGGTCGCCCCGCACGGACAACCGCCAAGGCCGCGCGTTGTGCGGGGACGGAGCCAGCGCCATCGCGCCGATGGCCTCGCGCACCGCCGGCGGGAGGGCTGCACCGTCGCGCGGCGCGACCTGCGACGCGGCGACGGCCGGTGCAGGCGCGCGTCGCGACGTGCGCACCGCTTCCACGAGGCGCATCGGGATGGCCGCGTATGCTCGCAACGCCGGCCACGAAGTCCGCATCGCCATGTGCGTGTCGAACGAGACCACCTTGGGCACCGGCCGGCCCGCGAGCAGGTCCACCGCGCAGCGGCTGGCCAGCGCGCCCATCGCTTCGACGCAGTACGCGACCTGGGGCCAGGGCCGCTTGCTGACGAGGCGTTCGCTGATGATCGGCAGGAAGTCGGCCGGGAAATGCCGGTATCCCAGCCACGCCAGGCATTCCGCGAAGCGGTGTTCGCGGTGTGCCTGCTCGCTCGCCTTGCCGTGGAAGGGCCTCGAGCCCGGCCGGCGGTAATCGAAGACGTAGAGCACGGCCTTGCCGCCGAAATCCATGCCCGCCATCACCGGGATGCGGTTGGCGCAGGCATGCGCGTGGACCAGGTATTTCTCGAGGGGTGCCGCGCCGGCGTCGATGCCGTCGAACACCAGGTGCACGCCATCGATCGCATCCGCGACGTTCTGTTCCGTGATCCCTTCCTCGAGCACGCGCGTCTCGCAGTGGGGGTTGATGGCGCGCGCGCGCGCGCCCAGCACCCTCGCCTTGTTGCTCCCCACGTCCGACAGGTAGCAGGCCTGCCGGTTGATGTTGGTCAGGTCGAAGTCCTCGGGGTCGGCGAGCACCAGCGAGGCGACGCCGAGGCGGACCAGCGGTTCCACCGCGCTTCCGCCCACGCTGCCGCAACCGGCGACGAGCACCCGCGCGGATTGCAGCAGGAACTGCTCGCGCGACGAAACGACATCGCGATTGCGGTCGATCCTCAGCCGTTCCGCGGCCAGGAATTCGTCCGTGCGGCTTTCCCGCCTGCCGGCGGCGAAGGTGTCGGCGATGCTATCCATGGGTCTCCGAGCGCATGGCGGATCCGGGCGTCGCGCCCGGTGGAGGCGAAGCTGCGCGGCGGGCGTCCGGGACGGCGCGCCCAGCTCCCCGCAGCACCGCCAGGTAGTAGCGCGCCAGCGCCCGCACGGCTTCCCGGCGCGTGGGGCGCACGACGATCACCATGGCGTCGCCGCGGTCGACGTCGACGTGCTCGCGCCAGTACGCCGCGACTTCGGGCTCGACGACGCGCGCCAGGTTCTTGCCGCCGTAAAGGCTCTTCCCGTAGCAGCCCCGGATCACCGAGCAATCGCCCGCGAACGGCCTGGCGGGCGAAAGCTCGCGCGCGACGAACCCGGCGACGCGCAGGCCGCCCGCTTCGTCGCGCGCGCCCGGCGCACCGATGCCGGGGAAGACCGAACGCCTGGAAGCCGCCTGCGCGAGCCGGTAGACCACGGGATTCTGCGTCCTGAAGGCGCAGGGCGCAGGCAGCAGGAACCGCTTGAAGCACATGAAGATGTACTCGTGGACGAGCATCTCCCCTAACGTGTATCCGCCCGCGCCGGAGCGGAGCGCGCGTGGCCGCACGTTGAGCGTGTCCACGTAAAGGACCTTGCGGCGGCCCTTCCGCATCCAGCGCACGCCGGTCCAGCCCGCGAACGCGCCGTCCAGGTGCAGTGTCCAGAGTTCGTCGACCGTCTCGAAGTAATCGGAACGGCCGTTCCAGTAGTGCGCGGTGTCGGAGCGGTAGATCGCGTCCGTCACTTGCGAGAACTGCGCGAGCAGGTCGCGCTGCAGGCCGGGGTCCAGGCGACTGGCGGGCTTGCGCAGCCGCAGGAAGACGAAGCGCCCGCGGCGGATCCGGCGGGCGCCGGCGTGGCGCAGCGCATCGAAAATGAGCAGCGTTTCGCTGCCCGTACGTGCTTCATCCATGATTGAGCGCGATGTCCGTATCGAAAAAACGCCCCTCGTCCGAGGGGCGGCGTTGCAGGTTTCAGGATAGCACGCTGTCCCGGCCGGACGACAAGGCCGCGGCGCGGGGAGCCAGGTGGCCGGCGAGGAAGGCCGCGGTTTCCGCCAGCGCTGCCCTCGCCTCCGGCACGACGCTCGCGAACGTGGGAAACGCATGCAGTTGGCCCGGCCATGCGCGCAGCACCGACGGCACGCCGGCCGCCCGCGCGCGCTGCTGCAACCGCCGCGAATCGTCCAGCAGGAGTTCGCCGCTCGCCGCGTGCAACAGCAGTGGCGGCAAACCCTCCAGGCACGCGAACAACGGCGAAACCCGGGGATCCTGCAGGCTTTCCCGCCCTGCATAAGCGCGGGCCGCAGCGCGGAGGAAGCCGCGGGTCAGCATGCTTTCGCCGCCGCGACCGTCGCGCGGCGCGTCTCCCGAAAGCGTCAGGTCGACCCATGGGGAGAAGCAGGCGATCGCGGCGGGCGACGGCGCTCCCAGCGACCGCAATCCGATCGCCGCGGCCAGCGCCAGGTTGCCGCCCGCCGAATCGCCGGCCAGCGCGATCGACTGCGCGGGTACGCCGGCGGCCAGCAGGCCTTCGTACGCGGATATCGCATCCAGCAGCGCGGCCGGGAACGGATGCGACGGCGCGAGCCGGTACTCGACGAGGAGCACGCGCGCACCGGACTCGTGCGACAACCGCCATGCGGTGTCGCGATGCGTGCGCGCCGATCCTGCGACGAACGCCCCGCCATGCAGGTACACGATGACCGGCGCGCCGTGCGGATCGGCGGCGTCGACCCACTGGCACGGCACGCCGCCGACGCTCGCGGGGGCGACGCGGACGTGCCGCGGCAGCGGCAGCAGGGAGGCACCGCGCTCCAGCGTGCGATCGAGCAGCACCGCCGACTCCGGGAAGCCGAGGCGCGCCATGCGCGCCTGCAGCGCGCAGCGCACGGCGGCCGCGCAGAGCCCGGACTGCCAGCTCACGGTTGCTGCGCGACCGGAGCGGACCCGTCGGCATCCAGCCCGAAGCGCTGCTGGAACTGCCGGCGATGGTCGTGATAACCGGAAACGATGCCGAGCCTGTGCATGAGCCGGATCAGCAGGAACGGCACGTCGATCTGGCCGGGAAGGAAGGCCGTGTTGGCCGAAGCGCGGAACGCATGGTGGTTGTTGTGCCATTCGCCGGCCAGGTAGCCGTAGATGCGCTGGTTCAGCGCCAGCGACTTGCGGTCGAAGTCCCGGCCGTCCACCTGATTCGGGCGCTCGGGCGTGCCGTGGCCCCTGAAGTTGAAATCGCGGACCACCACGTGCCACGAGAACTGCGCCGCGAGCCAGGCCATCAGCAACGGCATTCCCCCCGCGAGGCCCCAGACGATCCCCCATGACAGGTTGGCGAACACCCAGCGTGCCAGGTAATGCGGGATGTATTCGACGCAACCCCAGCGGCGGAACGAGGCATGGCTGGAGAACGGCATCGACAGGTGCGCGAGGCGCGCCTTGAGCGCGGTGAACTGCTGTTCCGTGATGTCGGTGTCGACCTCGAAGTAGGAAGCGGTGTAGTTGCCGAGCCAACCCAGGTGCGGGCCGTTGGGATCGTCGTCGCCATCGGACCTGGTGTGGTGGACGTGGTGCACGAGCGCGTACGCTTCTTCCCGGTAACCCAGCGGGTTGAGCCACAGGCACAGCCGCGGATAGATCCTGCTGGAGAACGCGAATGCGCGATGGCTGCAGTACCGGTGGTACCAGACCGTGTTGGTGAAATTGGCGAGCACCGTGAACATCGCGAGGTACGCCAGCCCCGTTGCGGCATCGAGGTACTCGACGAAGAACAGGACGGCCGGGATCGCCATCAGCAGGTGGCTGCATTCGAAGGCGGCGTGCAGCGCGCGCCTGCGGTCGGCGAAGAAGTTCAGGGACCGCGCATACTGGCGCAATGCATCCCGGACGGTGACCTGCCGCCTGGTGCCGTCGGGCCCGCGCACTTCGTAGGCCCGCGGCAACAATTTCACGCACGACTCGACCACGACGCGCACCTCCCTGTGGCGAAGGGGCGGCACGGTACCACGGACTTGCCCGGGCGCGTAAGGCGTCGCTAGAATCGCCGCTCTTGCGCGTCGAGGACGATGCGCCAACCCGGATCGCGCCACCAGGATCCGTAGAAGCCCCGCGCGGGCGTTGCTCAGGGAAGGCACGTTGGACATCGCGGCACAAGGCCATACCGTTTCCGGCGCCGGGCGCCGGGCGCTGCACGCGCGCAGGCTCTTCCTCCTCGGCAGCGGGGTCGTCGGCAGCGCTTTCGTCGAACACCACCGGCGCCATGGCGCCGCATTGCGGCTGCCGCCGATCGCGGGCATCGCGAATTCGCGGGGCTTCGCCATGGTGTCCGGCGATCCACTGGAAGCGCTGCAGCGCCTGAACCGCCTGCCGGGCGGGCTCGACGCGAGCTTCGACGCGGTCGCCCTGCATCCGGGCGATGTCGTCGTCGATGCCACCGCCTCCTGCGCGCTCGCCGCGCAACACGCGGCATGGCTGGGCAGCGGCGTGGACGTGGTGACCGCGAACAAGATGGGGGCCGGCGGCAGCCTGGAATCCGCGCGCGCGCTCATGCGCGCCTGCGCGGCCACGGGAGCCGCCTACGGCGACAGCGCGACCGTGGGCGCGGGCCTTCCACTGCTCGCGACGCTCCGTCGCCTCGTCCGTGGCGGCGACGAGATCCTGCGGATCGAAGGCGTGCTTTCCGGATCGCTCGCGTGGCTTTTCGCCCGGTTCGATGGGGAAACGCCGTTTTCCGAACTCGTCGCGCTCGCCCAGGCGGCCGGGCTGACCGAACCCGATCCGCGCGTCGACCTGAGCGGCGAGGACGTGGTGCGCAAGCTGCTGATCCTGGCGCGAGCCGCCGGCATGCCGCTGGAACGCGAGTCATTGACCGTCGAAGGCCTTGTTCCGTCGCCGGGGACGCGGATTCCCGCTGTTGCGCAAGGCGGTTTCGCCTACCTGGATCCGGACCTCGCCGCGCGGCGCGCGGGCGCTGCCGCCAACGGCGAACAGCTCTGCTACGTCGGCTCGGTGGATGCCAGCGGCGGCACGGTCGGGCTGCAGCGGCTGCCGCGCGGCCACGCATTGCGTGGCGGCTGCGGGACCGATAACCGTGTCGCGATCTTCAGCAGCCGCTACCGGGACCGGCCGCTGGTGATCCAGGGCGCCGGCGCAGGGCCGATGGTGACGGCCGCGGCGCTGCTCGACGATCTCATGGCGCTCCTCGAACGGCCCGTTCGCGCGTACATTCCCCCCCGGCACGAAAGATCGGTCGCCAATGCCTAACCTCGCGCTGTTCGACTTCGACGGCACCATCACCTCGAAGGACACCTTCACCGCATTCGTGCACTTCGCGATGGGCCCCGCCCGGCTGCTGCTCGGGAAAATCGTGCTGAGTCCGCTGATCGTCGGTTACAAGGCGGGCCTGGTGTCGGGCGCCGCCATCCGCACGAGCGTGTCGCGGTTCGGATTCGCCGGGCGGCGGGAATCCGCGTTGCGCGAAGCAGGCCTCGCGTTCGGCAGGGAGGTGCTTCCGCAGGTCGTACGGCCGGCGATGCTCGAGCGGATCCGCTGGCACCAGGCCGAAGGCGACCGCATCGTCGTCGTGTCCGCGTCGCTCGATGTCTACCTCGAGGCATGGTGCCGAGAACACGGGCTGGAACTGGTCTGCACGGAACTGGAGTTCCGCGGCGGCCGCAGCACCGGCGGCTACCGCCGTGGCGACTGCAGTGGCGAGCGCAAGCTCCAGCGGATCCGCGAACGCTACGATCTCGCCCATTACCCGGAGATCTACGCCTACGGCGACACGCGCGAGGACCTGCCGATGCTCGCAGTCGCCCGCCACAAGTTCTACCGCGGGCGCCCGGTCACCGCGCGCGAGCTGGAAGACGCCTCAGACCACCACGCGCACCAGCACTGAAAGCACCACGGGGCACGCCGCCGCCAGCAGCAGGTTGTCGAGGCCGCGCGGCGACAGCGCCTCCACTACCGCCGTGACCACGCCGTAGGCCAGCGCGGCCGCGATCGTCGTGACGGAAAGCCCGTGGTTTCCGGCGAGCATCGCCAACCCGACCGCGAATGCCACCAGCATCACCGTCGAGGAACCGGCGATGGACTTGGTGTTGTGGCGCTTCCACAACGGATCCCGGATCCTGAAGGTGTTGCCGGCGCCGAACCGCAATCCCACCGGCTCGGCCAGCCCGTCGGCAAGGGCGACCGTGTAGAACGCGGCGCGCACCATGTCCATCGGGAAAAGAAACGTGGACGCCGACAGCGCGAGGTTGAAGCTGACCAGCGGCAGGAAGAAGAAGAACCTGCTGTAGGGCGCGTCCCGCTGCCGGAGGCTGCCCGACACGATGCCGAAAAGCAGGGGGCGGGAGCTTGCGGCGGACGTCGCGTAGATCACGATCAGGCCGAGTGAACCCACGAGGATCGCCGGCAGGAGCTGGCGATCCGGCAGGAACGCGAGCAGCGGCAGGGTGATCAGCATGATGCCGACGTGGTTGAGCTTGCGGGAATACCCGTCCGCCCATTGCCAGCGCCGGCGGAGCGCGGTGGCGACGTTGCCGAGCACGAAGGTGCTGAGCACCAGGTAGGTGGCCACGCGCCACCAGGGAACCTCGTCGAACGCGAGCGTAGGGGTAGCCAGGAGCATCGGGGACCGTCCATGGATTCGACCCGCGCCGGACCGGCGACGGGGCCGCGACTGCCTGCGGCCTGCATAGCTTGAGCGACGCGGGCGCCGATTTCCAGCACCGCGTCGCGGGCCGGCGCCTACCTGCGGGCGCGTTCCTTGCGCAACTGGGCGTCGACGGCCGCGATCGCCGTCATGTTGATCACGCGCCGCGGCGTCGAGGCGGTGGTCAGGATGTGCGCCGGCTGGTCCAGGCCCATCAGGATCGGGCCGATGGCGACGCCGTCGGTCATCACCCGG
>CAMLSB010000027.1 GCA_946482565.1 uncultured Lysobacteraceae bacterium
CGCGCTCCATGAAGTAATGCGAGATCGCCCGTTCGACCGGATCGCGCAACAGCAGCACCCAGCGCATCGCGGGGTTGTATCGCGCGACCCTCGCGACCAGCCGAGAATGAAAAACGGTGATCGGCGTGGCGTCCCCGAAGGTCGCCGTCGCGTCCCAGCCGGCGAAGCGCGACGCGAACCTCGCGTCGATCTCCGCGACGCCCCAAGCCTCGTCGAAGTCCGGAGCGTCGAACACGTGGCCTTCCTTGCGCACGGGCAGCCGGATGGCCGGATGCGCGGACAAGTAGCTCGCCAGCGCGGAGGTGCCCGCCTTCTGCATCCCGCCGAGCAGGAAGCGGATGCGGGGCTCAGCCATGGCCCGCCGCGGCCGGCTCGATCTCGATCCGCGCCGGCAACGGGAACAGCCCCGTGAACCGCTCGCGGCAGTCGTCCACGATCTCGAACGACAGGCCGGAATCGAACCGGCTGAGCACGCGCGCATGGTCGGGGCCGGGCGCGAGGACCAAACGCAACCTGACGCGATAGACGCCGCGCTGCAGGTTCGCCTCGAATCCCACGCGCACCCGCAACCGGCCGTCCCCGCTGCGTTCGGGCAGGCGGATGCGTCGCCCGGTCAGCGGGACGCCGCGCTGGTCGAGCACGTCGACGACGCAACACGCTCCTTCCAGCCGCGGATCGGCGAACAGGTCGACGACGATGTCGAGGGGTTCGCCATGGCGCATGGCCAGGTGCTCGACACCGTCGGCCAGGCGCGCCGCGATGATCGCGCCGTCTTCCGAGCCGAACCCCTGCGGCGTGCGCACCATCCCCGCCGCGTCCGCGCGCGCGCGCGCATGGATCTGGAACAGGTACTGCTCGATCACGTCCTCCGGCAACCCCTGCATGGTGACTTCGCCGGCATCGAGCAGGATCGCACGCTGGCAGAATGCGCGGACCGCGTTCAGGTCGTGCCCGACGAACAGCAGCGTGGTGCCGCGCCGGAGGATTTCCTCGATCCGCGTCATCGCCTTCGCCTGGAACGCGGCATCGCCGACCGCCAGCGCCTCGTCCACGATCAGGATATCGGGGTCGGTATGCACCTGCACCGCGAACGCGAGGCGCACCGCCATGCCGGAGCTGTAGGCCTTGACGGGCTCGTCGATGAAGTCGCCGATGTCGGCGAAGGCGACGATCGCGTCCATCCGTTCGCGCACCTGCTGCGGCGTCAGGCCCAGGATGGCCGCGTTCACGCGCACGTTCTCGCGCCCTGTCAGTTCCAGGTTGAAGCCGGAACCCAGTTCCAGCAGCGCGGCCACGCGACCGTTCACGCGTACCGTGCCTTCGGTCGCCGGCAGCACGCCGGCGATGATCTGCAGCAGCGTGCTCTTGCCGCTGCCGTTGAGTCCGATGATGCCCAGCGCCTCGCCTCGCCCCAGGCTGAAACTCACGCCGCGCAACGCATCATGGCGGTGCAAGCGCCGCCGCGCCTGCGCGTCGAGGCTCCGTGCGAGCGGCGGCAACCAGCGCAGCCACCCGGCCATCCGATGCAGCAGCGGCACCCACAGGCGACTCGCGGGCGTCGACCACAACAGGTAGGTCTTGCCGACGTTTCGGACTTCCAGGGCGGGCGCGGCGGTTTCCGTCATCCGTCCATTGTAGTGACCGGGAAAAAAAAACGGGCGGCCCGAAGGCCGCCCGCGTGTTGCAACCAGTTAAGCCCGACGGCTTAGTTGGCGTTGTTGACGTTGGTGTTGATCTGACCCATCGTCGGATCGTTGCGCAGGAAGTTCTGCACCTGCATGGTGCTGAACTCGCCGGTCACGACCAGGCGGTACTTGCCCGCGGAGCAGGCGCCCAGGCCCGAAGCCAGGCCCTTGGCGGCGTTGCCCTGCTCGACGTCCTTCGAGGTCAGCAGGACCGAGTTGCCGGCCGGCAGCGTGAAGCTGGCCGAACCGGTCGCGGCCGTACCGTCGTCGCAGGTGCCGTCGATCGTCACCAGGCCACCGATCGCGGACGTGTTGCTGATCCGCAGGTAGGAGGTCTGGGCCGGGTTGCCGGCCGGGTTGAAGTGATACACGTTCACGACCGGGCCGTTGTAGACCATCGACGCCATGTCGGCGGCCGGCGAGGTGTACGCGGCGAACGCCGCACCCGGCTTGACCAGCGCGGTGGCGCTCAGGTCCTGGCGCGCGATCTGCGTGACGCTGTTGGAGTCGAAGCAGATGTCGGCGGAGAACGGAGCGGCGGCGGCGATGGTGCTCAGGACCACGCCCGTGAACTTGGCGCTCTTGCCATCGGCCGAAATCACGCCGTTGGCGCCGATCTGCGTGCCGCAGGTGTTGTCGGTGGCCAGGAAGATGCGCGCAGCCGTGTTGCCGGCAGCCGCCGAGGTCTTGAACGCCGAGAAGTCGCTGCCGCTGACGGTGACGTCGGCGGTGCCGGTGGCCGGCAGCCATGCCGTCACGCCCGCCGCGTCGTCGATCGTGATCGAACCGGCATCGAACAGGATGGTGTTGTCACCCGTGCCCACGGCCGAACCGGCGACGGTGAAGAACTTCTTGCTGGACGGCGCGCCGACGTCGATGACGTTCGGGGTCGCATTCGCAGCCACCGCAACCGCAACGCCCTGCTTGGCGGTGTAGACGGTCTTGGAGAAGCCCGAACCCGGGAGTTCGATGGCGGTGGTCGGGTCGTACACCGAGCCGCTCAGGGCGATCGAGCCACCGGCGCCCAGCGAGGCGACGTTGTCGATCGTCATGCCGGAGATGGTGAAGCCCTCACCGACCTGCGTGCCGCCCGCATTCGGAACGACGCGGACAACGAACTCGGTGTCGCCCACGGCACCGGTACCGGTGATCAGCGAAGCCGAAGCAGCGCCGCCGGCGGCGGTGATGGTCGGCGACGTGGCGATCTTGCCGGTGGACAGGCGGACGCGGACGTTGTAACCGACGGTGCGGCCAAGATAGTTGTCGGCAGCCGTGGCACCGACAGTCGCCGACGGGATGGTCGCCGCGACGGTGTTGTCGATGTACTGGTTCGAATTCTCAACGGCGGGGGTGACGGTCACGGTGGCAGCAAAGGCGGTCGGCGCAGCGAGCGCTGCGGCAACAGCCAGGACGAGCAGCTTATTCTTCGACATGTCGAGTTAACTCCGTAATACCTAGGTTGTAGTAAAGGATGTAGCCACACCGGTAAGCAGTTCTTCCCGGTACCAGTGGTGAGCACTGAGAACCGGCGCATCGTGAACCCAAGATAAACCCCCAGTCCCCCGATAGCGAGCTACGCGGCGGACGTTAACGAATCCTTAGCGGCACTGTCAACAGCTACGAATGAATGATTTAGGGAGCCTCCCGGAGACGTTGGGTTAAGCTTTGCCGCCGTTTCCGGACCCTCTTCACACTTTACATGGCAGCCCCCCCCTTCCGGCAAGCGTTGCACCTGTGGCGCACCCTCGTTTCCCAGGACCTGGCGGCCCGTTACCGCGGGACCCTGCTGGGCCGGGCCTGGCCGGTGCTGATGCCGCTGGTGATGCTCGCCGTATACGGTTTCGTGTTCGGGACCATCTTCCGGGCCCGCTGGCCGGGGCTGGCGGAGGACGACCATCTGGGCTTCACGCTCAACCTGTTCGCCGGACTGCTGCTCCACGGGATGATGGGAGAAACGGTCGCCGGCGCTCCCGACCTGCTCCTTCGCAACAGCAATTTCGTGCGCAAGGTGGTCTTCCCCCTGCCCGTGCTGGTCGCCGTGCCGCTCGGGACGGCGCTGGTCCACGCCGCCGCGGGGCTTGGGCTGCTCGTGCTGGTCAATGCCGTTTTCGGCACGGGGCTGCATGCCAGCGTGCTGGCGTTGCCGCTGGTCCTTGCGCCCTACCTGGCGATGCTGTTCGGCGCATCGCTGGCCTTCGCCGCACTGGGGGTCTACATCCGGGACCTGTCGCAGATCGCCGGCGTGCTGGTGATGCTGGTGTTGTTCACCGGCGCGGTGTTCTTCCCGAGGACGATGGTGCCGCAGGCCGTCGCGGGCCTGGTCGATGTCAATCCGCTGACCTGGCCCGTCGCCGCGGTGAGAAACGCGTTGCTGCTGGGGCAATGGCCCAGCATGGCCGCATTCGCCGAATATTCGCTTGCCGCCTGCGCCGTCCTCGCCCTCGGCTGGGCGTGCTTCGCCAAGTTGCGGCAAGGCTTCGCCGACGTGCTCTGAAGGCATACTGCGCACCATGTCCGTCGCCGTCGCGCCATTTGCCCCATCCCGCCTGCTGGGCGAACTCCTGCTCGAACGCGAGGCCGTCCGCCCCTCCGACCTGGAGCGCGCGCTCGAACTGCAGGCCGCGATGGGGGGGCGGCTGGGCCAGCTGCTGGTGCGCATCGGCGCGCTCTCCGAGGACCAGCTGCTCGAGGTGCTCGCCGAGCAACTCGGACTGCCGGTGCTCGGCCGCGACGTCGCACCACCTCTGGACCCATCCGGCTGGGGCATTCCCGGCAACGACGCGCTACCGGCCGACTGGATGCTCGACCAGCAGGTCCTGCTCTGGGCGGATGGCGACGCGCTGTACTGCGCAAGCCGAGATCCGATGGCGACGGGCCTGCAGGAGGCCCTGGCCTACGCGCTCCCCGCCACGATCGTCCAGCCCGTCCTGGCGTCGGGCCAGGCGGTCGAGCGCGCGCTCGACGCCCTGGACCAGCGGCGCCGCGAAGCCGCGGGCGGCGACGACATCCGCCACCTCCGCGAGCTCGCCGAGGAAGCGCCGGTCGTCGAGCTCGTCAACGGCCTGATGTCGCAGGCGGTCGAGCAGCGCGCCTCCGACATCCACCTCGAGCCGGGCGAGCACCAGTTCGCGGTGCGCTTCCGCATCGACGGCGTGCTGTATTCGCGCTTGTCGCTGCCGCGCGAGCGCTACAACGCCGTCGCGTCGCGACTGAAACTGATTTCCGGCATGGACATCGCCGAACGGCGCCTGCCGCAGGATGGCCGCCTGAGCGTCCGCGCCGGCGGCCAGGCGATGGATGTGCGTGCCTCCGCGCTGCCCGGCGTGCACGGCGAATCGATCGTGCTGCGCCTGCTGCCGAAGGAGCGCAAGGATCTCGGCCTGGAACGCCTGGGCATGGCGCCCGACCATCTCGAACTGCTGTCGGCATGGACGCGCGAAGCGCACGGCATCGTGCTGGTGACCGGCCCGACCGGTTCGGGCAAGTCGACGACGTTGTACGCGGCGCTCGCCGCGAGCAACGACGGGATGAAGAAGATCATCACCGTCGAGGATCCCGTCGAATTCCAGTTGCCCGGCATCACCCAGGTGCAGACGCACGCCGACATCGGGCTCGACTTCGCCAGCGTGCTGCGCTCGATCCTGCGCCAGGATCCGGACGTGGTGATGGTGGGCGAGATCCGCGACCGCGAGACCGCGGAAATCGCGATCCAGGCCGCGCTCACCGGCCATCTCGTGATGTCGACCGTGCATACCAACGACTCGCTCGGCGCGTTCACGCGCCTGGTCGACATGGGCGTCGAGCCGTTCCTCGTGGCGACGCCGATCAAGGGCGTGCAGGCGCAACGCCTCGTGCGCCGGCTCTGCCCGCATTGCGCGCGCCCCGCGCAGCACGTGCTGCCGGCCATCGCCGCGGAAGCCGCCGGCTGGGCCGCGCGCGTGCCGGGCGTCGCCGCCGAGCCGCGCTGGATGGAACCCGTCGGTTGCGCGCAGTGCCAGAACACCGGCTATCGCGGCCGCGTCGGCATCTACGAACTCGTGCCGGTGGACGACGCGATGCGGCAGGCCGTGGTGGCGGGCGCGAGCCACCTGCAGTTGCGCGACATGGCGCGATCGCATGGATACCGCCTGTTGCGCGAGGACGGCCTGGTGAAGGCCTGGCAGGGCGTGACCTCGGTCGACGAGGTCCTCCGCGTCACGGCGACCTGATCCGATGCCGCGCTACCGCTTCGAAGCCCTCAACGCCGACGGCGCGCCGCTGGACGGCTCCATCGCCGCCGACAGCGAACGCGAAGCGGCGCGCATGCTGGACCGCCGCGGGCTCTCGGTCCTGCGGCTCGCGCCCGAAGCCGAAGAAGCCGTGCCCCGCAGCGCGCGCGCGCGCCGTCTTCGCCTGCAGGACATGGTCGTCGCCTTCCACGAACTCGCGACCATGCTGCAGTCCGGCGTCACGCTGGTGGAAGCGGTGTCTTCGCAGAAGCGCTCCTCGCACCACCCGCGGCTGCTGGCCGCTTTCGAAGGCATCGGCGCCGCGCTGCGCCGCGGCCAATCCTTCTCGGACGCGCTTGCGGCGGCGATGCTGCCGCTCCCGGGATATTTCATGACTCTGGTACGCGCGGGCGAACAGTCCGGATTGCTGGCGCAGGCGCTGTCGGACGGCGTCGCGCAGATGGAATACGACGACCAGGTGCGCGGCGAAATCCGCCAGGCGCTCACCTACCCGGCGGTCCTGGTGGTCGCGGGCCTCGGCGCGGTGGTGATGATGTTCACCTTCGTGGTGCCGAAATTCGCGACGCTGCTGGACCGCGGCGCCGATCTTCCGTTCCTCGCGTCGGCCGTGCTGCGCGGGGGAATGTTCGCGCGCGCCTATTTCGGCTGGATCCTGGCCACGCTGGCGCTCGCCGCGGGCGTGCTGGCGCGCAGCTTCAGCCGTCGCTCGTCGCGCGAGCGCTGGCACGAAAGACTTGAGCGGCTGCCGGTGATCGGGCCGTGGCGCGTCGAATCCGAAACGGCGAGCTGGGCGAAGGTGCTGGCGACGCTGCTGGCCAATCGCGTGCCGCTGCTGGATGCCCTGGCGCTTGCGCGTGGCGGCTTGCGCTCGCCTCAGCGCCGGGCGCGCCTCGACGAAGTCTCGCGCTCGGTCCGCGCCGGCATGCCGCTGGCGGATGCGCTTGAGGAACACTCCGCGCTCACGGCGACCGGCTACAACCTGGTCCGCGTCGGCGAACGCGCCGGCGAACTCCCGGCGATGTTGCGGTCGCTCGCCAAGCTCTGCGAGAACGCCGGGCGCGCCCGCATGAAGCAATTCCTGGCGCTGCTCGAGCCCGCCGCCATCCTGGTGATCGGCGGCGTCATCGGCTTGATCATGATCGGGGTCATCCTGGCCATCACCAGCGCCAACGACATCGTCGCCACCTGACGGCACGCGCCAGCACGCCCGCCTCGCTGCATAATCGAGGCCGCCCCCGCCCCCGCCTCCAGACACACATGCACGCCATGAACCGACGCTCCTCCCGCGCACTCGCGCCCGCCCGCGGCTTCACGCTGCTGGAGATGATCGTCGTCCTGGTCATCATCGGGCTGATCATGGGCCTGATCGGGCCTCGCCTGTTCGGCCAGGCCGACAAGGCCAAGGTCCAGACCGCGCAGACGCAGGTCCGCATGCTCAAGGGCGCGCTGGAGACGATGCGCCTGGACATCGGGCGCTTCCCGACCGAGGAGGAAGGGCTCGACCTGCTGGTGAAGAAACCGTCGGACCCGGGCCTGGCGCCGCGCTGGAGCGGCCCCTACCTGGATGGCGGCGTTCCCGAGGACCCATGGGGTCATCCGTACCAGTATTCCCCCAAGCCCACCGGAGACCAGCCGGTGACACTGTATTCCACCGGTGCCGACGGCAAACCGGGCGGGGCGGACTTCGATGCCGATGTCGGATACACGCCGGCGCCCTGATCCCGCAGCCGGCGGCTTCACGCTGCTGGAGCTCGTCGTGGTGCTGGCGCTGTTGGCGCTGGCGACTTCGCTGGTCGCCCCCCAGGGTTTCCGGATGATCGCCAGCTGGCGCCGTGCCACCGACGTGGATGCGGCGCTGGGGGCGATGGCTGCGCTTGGGGCGACGGCACAGGCGCAGGGCCGACGCCTGGAATTCGCGCCCGGCCCCATGCCGGCGAAAGCCATCGCGGGCATTCCCGACGGATGGACGATCGTCCTGTCCACCCCGCTCGTCGTTCAACCCAACGGCGCCTGCGGCGGAACCCGCGGCGAATTGCGCTCCGGGAGTTATACCCGGGCGTTCGCCCTGCAGCCGCCGTTCTGCCGCGTCGTGCTCGATCCCGTGGCGACGCCGTGACCGCGCGGACGACGATGCGCGCCCGGCGGCGACAGGCAGGCTTCACGCTGCTGGAGGCGATCGTCGCGCTGACGGTGTTCGCCATCTGCGCGATGGCCCTCTATGGCTGGCTGGCGGTCAACGTCAATGCGCTCGTGCACGCCGGCAACCGCAGCGACGCGCTGCGCGACGACCGGGCGGCGCTGGCGGTGCTCGACCCGGTGAATCCCATGGCCGAACCGAAGGGCGAGCGAGCGCTGCCGGGCGGCCTGTCGGTGCGCTGGACGAGCCGCGCGATCGACCGCCGCACCGGGATATCCCCCTCGGGTACCAGGAACGCGTTCGACCTGGCGCTCTATGACATGGATGTCGAGGTGCGGCGCGATGGGAAAGCCGTCGACCGGTTCACCATGCGCCGCGCTGGCTGGGTCACCGCGAGAACCTTGCAGAATGCCGACTTCTGAGCGGATCCACGGATTCACGCTGCTCGAGATGCTGGTGGTGCTGCTCATCGCCGGCATCGCCCTCGCGCTCTCCAGCCAGGCCCTGGGCCAGTACCAGCGCGCACACACCCGCGCCATCGCGAGCGAACGGCTGGGACGCGAACAGCGCCTGAGCGAACACTGGTTCCGCGACTCCGTCCGCGGCCTGTTCCCTGCGGCGGCCAGCGCCGACGCGCGAGCCACCTTGCGATTCGGCATGGACGAATCGAGCGCGCCCGCCTTCCACGGTGACGCGGACGGGTTCGAAGGCGTCACCCTCGCGCCGGTATTCGGGCAGCAAGGAACCTCCGCGACACAATCCTGGCGCATCGTCCGCGCGCCCGGCACGGCTGTCTTGCAACTCGACGAGTCGGGCAGGACGGTCGCGCTGAACCTCCCGCGTGCCCGCGACATGCGCCTCCACTATCTCGGTGCGGACGGCAAGCTGGAGGATCGATGGCCACCTCGGCTCGGGACTCCCGCCCAGCTCCCGGAAGCGGTGCTGCTCGAACTCGTGCCGCAGGCCGACGGCACCGGCGGAGGGTTGGTCGCGGCCGCGATCCTGGGTCCCCGCGATCCGCCATTGGTGCCCTACGAGTATGCGCCGGAATAACGCCGGAGGATTCGTGCTGGTCGTGGTGCTGGTGGCGCTCGTCGTCATCACGCTGATCGCGAGCGCGGTCGCGATCGTGAGCGAGCGCGCAGTCGCCGAGGTGCGCGCCGACGTCGACGCCTTCGACGCCGAGGTCGCGATGACCGGGACGCGCGACACCGTGCTGTACCTGCTGTCGACGCAACGCCAGACCTACGCGGGGTTGACCGTGGACCAGCAGCAGGTCATGTCGGCGGGACAGGCGATGGTCGTCACGGGATCTCCCGACGAAGACGGGGAGACGTTTTCTCCATTGCCCGTGGGCAACGAAATCCGGCTCGACGGCACGGCCTACCGGGGGCTCGGCGCCGTGCAGTTCTCGCTGCAGGACGATGCCGGCAGGCTCAGCCCGAACTGGTCGGCACCGATGTACTGGCCCGGCTTCCTCTCGTTGCTTCACGTCCCCCCCGGCCGCTGGGATGCGTTGCAGGCGACATTGCTGGACTACCAGGATCCGGACTCGCTGCACCGCCTCGGCGGCGCGGAAGCAGCCGACTACAGCGCACGCGGCCTGCCCCCGCCGTCCAACCGCACCCTGGTCAGCCCCCTTGAATTGCGGCGCGTCCTGGGGTGGGACGACATCCTCAAGGACCGGAGCGACACCGAGATCGTCTCGTTGCTGACGGCGGCGCATTCGGCGGCGCTCAACGTCAATACCGCGCCGGTCGAAGCGCTGCAGACGATTCCGGGCGTCGACGCAGCCAAGGCGGAGCGCATCGTGGCGTTGCGGAAACAGGCGCCGTACGCGCTGCCGTGGCAGTTCATCCAGGACTTCGAGCTTCCGCTGGACGAAATGGCGCCGATCCGGCTTTCGGCCGCCGGATACGGAACCCTGTCGCTCTGGCACAATGCGGGCGGTCCCGTCCGCCTCCAGCACTGGACGCTGACTCCGGCCGATGAAGGCGGCCGGCCCTGGCGCCTCGACTACGAGATCACCCTGCCACGTGACCAAGCCCTCGATCCCAGCCTGGCTCGCAAGACTGAAACGCCGCTTCTCTCCGGGCCTGCTCCGACTGGGGAATGACGGCGCTCACCCGCTGCCGGGTGGCGGCACCGCCGGGACGCTGGCGCTCGTCGGACGCGAGCTCTGCCTGTTCCTGCACGTGGACGCGTCGCACGTTCCGGTGAAGCAACGCGAGGGCTTCGTCGCGCTCGAGGTGCGCCGCGCCGCGCCGTTCGCCGATCCCGAGTCCGACGTGTTGTGGCTAAACGGCCACGCGGCTGCCTGGTACTGGTCCCGCGAGCGGATCCGCGGCATCGCCGGCGGCGCCTCGCGCTACCGTGCGGAAGCCCTGTTCCGTGGCCATGTGCATCGCGACGACTGCGTCGAACTGCTGGCGCTGGGCGCCACGCCGCCAGGAGCGGCCGACGCGGGATTCGACGCCAGGGTCTGGCGCGATGGCCGGATCGTGGCGAGCCGGTGGTGGCCACGCGTGCCCGACGCTGTCGCCTGGCAGGCATTCGTTCGGGGCGCGGGCATCGATGCCCGCCATACCGCTCTCGATCCCGACCCCGCGCCGATGCGGACCCAGCCGCTCGCCGGCGGCACCGAGCGCCTCGCCCTCGCCGGCCAGTTCGGTTCGCAGCGCGGCCTGATCGCAGCCGGCGCCGCGATGCTGATGCTGGCGCTGCTGGCATGGCAGGGCGCGAGCGCCGCACGCGTCGCCTGGCGCGTTCACTCGGTCGAACGCCAGATCGCGGCACTTGGCGCGAGCATGGGGAAGACCATCGACGCGCGCGCGCGCGCCGACGATGCGCGCGCGCGCATCGACACCATGCTCGCCTTGCGCACCCCGGCATCGCAGACCCGTTTGCTCGCCGAGGTGAAGCGGGTCACGCCCGGCACCTGGCAGCTCGCATCGTGGAGCCAGCCTGGCCCGGAGTCGCTGGAAGTGACCCTGCGCGCCGCAAACGCCGACGTCGCGGCGATCGTCGCCGCCTGGGAAGCCTCGCCGCTGTTCCAGGACGTCACTCCCGCATCCGGTGCCGGCGCCGGCGAGATCAGGTTGCAGGCGAAGCTCACGCCCCTGCCGGAGCAGTCGCCGTGAAGGCCTCGATCGCGCAGCAATTCAAGCCGCTCGTGGACCAGGTGCGGGGCAATCCGCGCCTGCAGCTTGGACTGGCGCTGATCGGCCTGCTGCTCGCGGGCTGGCTGTTCCTGGTGCTGGGCGACCTCCGCAAGGACAAGGTCCAGGCGCTGGAACAGGCGCGCGAACGCTATCTCCAGGTCCGGCAGCTGAGTGGCCAGCAGGTCTGGTTCCAGCGCGCCGCCGACGCGGAGCAGATGGCGCGAAGACTGGAAGCGGAACTTCCGCAGGCGGCCTCTCCCGGCCTCGCCCAGGCGGCGTTCCAGGGCTGGCTCAAGGGCATCGTCGACAGTCAGGGGGTTCCCCTGCGGATGGACATGCAGGCGCCCGTCCGTGTGGAAGCGCCCGTGGACGTGGTGCGGATTTCCGCGACGGTCTCGGGCGGCATGGAGCCGCAACGCGCCTGGGCGATGGTCCATCGCCTCGAATCGGGCGCGTCGCTGGTCACGATCCCCGTGATCGTCGTGCGCACCGACGGTACCAACAAGACGTTGTCGCTGACGGTACAGGGCTTTTATCGGGTGCCCGCGACCACCGGGGCGGCGAAGCCATGACCCGGCGCACGAGGATCGGCATTGCCGCCGGCGTGGTGCTGCTGGCCGTGATCGCGGGCTGGTTCCGCCCGACTCCGCTGGCGACGCATGCGATCAATCCGCATGCAGCCGCATGGCGTCTCCCCTCGCCGGCGGACCTGGAGCGGTCCAGCGCCAGCCTGTTCGCCGAGGCGCGTGGCGCGCCATGGCTGGGCGACGGGGCTGGCGGCGCCCCGGCCGCGGGCACCGGGTGGACGCTGATGGGCCTGGTGGGACCGGCCGGGGACCGGGCGGTCCTCGTGCGCGTGGGCAACGATCCGCTCATAAAGCCCTACCGGGCCGGTGATACCCTACCCGACGGCTCCAGGCTCGAGAGCGTGGGGAGTAGCGGGATCGTCATCGACCACGACGGCTGCCGGATGCGGCGTCCACTCTATCCCGCCGGTACCGACAACCCGCCAAATCAACCCGCGGAGGACGCCTGTGAGCCCGCGGGAACCGACTAAGGAAATGCCGCCCACCATGATGTCCCGCTTGATGCCGTGCGCCGGGTTGTTGGTGGCGCTGCTGGCCGGCTGCGCCACGCCCCGCATGCAGGTCCCCGAGAAGCTGGATCTGCCGCCGCCGCACGCCTCCGCGACCACGCAGGTGCTGCAGTCGGCCGCCTCCGACGCGATGCGCGAGAGCCCGACCCCGCCCCGTCCGGAGTCGCAGAACCCGAACACCGCCGGCCTCTCGACGCGCGACGACCTGCCGGCGGGCCTCGGCGGCGCACCGGTCAGCGTGAACGTCTCCAACCTTCCGATTCCCGCATTCGTGAACGCGGTGCTCGGAGACATGCTGAAACTTACGTTCAAGCTCGACCCTGCGGTCCAGCAACTCACGGAGCTGGTGACCCTGCGTACGTCGCAGCCCCAGAAACCCGCCGAGCTGTATCGCATCGCGCGCCAGGTGCTGGGCGATTACGGCATCGAGATGGTCGCCGACGGCAACGTCGTGCGCCTGACGATGGCCGCGGCAGGGACCCGGCTCGATCCGCCGATCGTCTACAGCGGACGGGCGCTCCCCGACGTGCCGATCACCCATCGGCCCGTGTTCTACCTCATGGAGCTGCAGGCGATCCGTTCCAGCGAGGCGAACCGCTGGCTGAAGGCCATCTATGGCGATGAGGTGAAGGCCGAGGAAGCCAGCGAGCGCAACGCGCTGCTGATCAGCGGTCGCGCCGAGAAGGTGCGGGAGGCAGTCGAAGCCCTGCGGGTGTTCGATCGCCCCTACATGCGTGGCCGCGCGAGCATTCGCCTGGAACCGGCATTCCTCAGCGCGGACCAGCTCGCCGCGAAGCTGACGGAGATGCTCGTGGCCGAGGGCTACGGTGCTTCGAGCTCGCTCGGCGTGGCGGCGAGTGTGCTGATATTGCCTGTTTCGGCGGTCAACAGCGTGATCCTGTTCGCCGGCGACGAGGCCGTTCTCCGCCACGCCGTGGACTGGGCGCACCAGCTCGACCGGCCCAATCCCGCCGCGGGCGGGCAGTCGATGTTCTATTACCCGGTCAAGAACACGAAGGCCACCGATATCGCGAGCGTGCTCGGCAGCGTCAATGCGACGGCCTCCGGCACGAATTCGGCACTGGCCCAGCAGGCAACCCCTGCGACGGCGACGGCCGCAGCGCAGGTGCCGCAGTCGGCCACCACCCCGCGTGCCTCGGCCGGGCGCGCGCTGATCGTGGACGAGCCGCGCAATGCGCTCATCTTCCAGGGCGACCCCGCCGAGTGGGAACGGCTGTTGCCGCTGATCAAGCAGATGGACCGCGAAGCGCGCCAGGTGATGATCGAAATGACCATCGCCGAGGTCACGCTCGACGACAACGAGGAATTCGGCGTCAGCTGGTTCGCGAAGGGCAATACCGGGCGATTCAACGGCAAGTTCAACTTCGGCACGCTGCCGGCCGCCGCCAGTGCGACGTCGGGGGGAGCCGGACTGACCTACCTGCTGGATGTCGCCGGCGAGAGCCGCGCGCTGCTCAAGGCATTCGCGGACGATTCGCGGGTCAGCATCCTGTCGACTCCGCGCCTGATGGTGAAGAGCGGCGAAGAAGCCAGCATCGACGTCGGCACGGAAGTCCCGACGATCACCGCCCGACAGACATCGCCGCAACAGGTCGAGGGCAACACCGGCCTGCTGCAGTCGATCCAGTACCGCAAGACCGGCATCCTGCTCACCGTCAAGCCGACCGTGTATTCGGACGACAGGGTAGACATCGAACTCAACCAGGAAGTCAGCGAGGCGCTCCCGCTGGGCTCCGACGACACGACCGGTTCCCCGTCGATCTTCAACCGCACGGTGAAGACGAGCCTCAGCCTGCGCGATGGCGGTTCGATCGTGCTCGGCGGGTTGATGTCCAACCGCCAGACCAACACGGACGACGGCGTCCCTTACCTCAAGGACGTCCCGCTGCTCGGCAACCTGTTCAAGTCGAAGACGCGCAAGAAGAACAAGACGGAACTGGTGCTGATGATCGTGCCGTACATCGTCGGCTCCGACCAGCGCGCGCAGGAACTCACCCAGGCCATCGGCGACAACCTGCAGCTGCTGCAGCTGCCGAAGCCGCTCGTGCCGGGCGCGACGCCCGCGACGACGGAGGCCGCGCCGCAGCCGCGCGGCGCGGTGACCGCGCCGATCCTTCCGGGAACCTCGCCCTGAGGCATGGCGAGCGGGCGCGCCGCGCCCGTTCGCCTTTCGACATCCGGCCCCGCTCGCTCAGGCGAGCGCGCGTTCCAGGTCGATGCGCAGGTCGGCCACGTCCTCGATCCCCACGCTCAGCCGCACCAGCCCGCCGCCGATGCCCAGCGCCTCGCGGCGCGGCTCGGGGATCGACGCGTGCGTCATCACCGCCGGATGGTTCACGAGGCTCTCGACGCCGCCGAGCGATTCGGCCAGCGTGAACAGTTCGGTGCGCTCGCAGAAGCGCTTCGCGGCCTCGAAGCCGCCCTTCAGCACGATCGTGACCATGCCGCCGAAACCGTCCATCTGCCGCTTCGCCAGCGCGTGGTGCGGGTGCGAGGCCAGGCCCGGATAGATCGTCTTCTCGACCGCCGGATGCGCGTCGAGGAAGCCCGCCAGCGCCATCGCGTTGTCGCAGTGCGCGCGCATGCGCAGGTGCAGCGTCTTCGCGCCGCGCAGCGCCAGGAAGCTGTCGAACGGGCCCTGCACCGCGCCGACCGAGTTCTGCAGGAAGGCCAGCCGCTCGGCGAGGTCGGCGTTGTCGCCGACGACCAGCATGCCGCCGACCATGTCGGAATGGCCGTTGAGGTACTTCGTCGCCGAATGCATCACCAGGTCGGCGCCATGCTCCAGCGGCCGCTGCAGCGCCGGCGAAGCGAAGGTGTTGTCCACGGCCACGAGCAGGCCGTGTCGCTTCGCCACCGCCGCGACCGCGGCGATGTCCACGATCTTGAGCAGCGGGTTGGTCGGCGTTTCGATCCACACCAGCTTCGTGCGCGGCGTGATCGCGGCCTCGAGCGCGGCCGGGTCGGTGAGGTCGACGAAGCTGAAGTCGAGTCCCGCGCTGCGGCGGCGCACGCGTTCGAACAGGCGGTAACTGCCGCCGTAGATGTCGTCCATCGCGACGACGTGGTCGCCGCTGTCGAGCAGCTCCAGCAGGGTGCCGGTCGCGGCGAGGCCGGAGGCGAAGGCGAAGCCGCGGCTGCCGCGCTCGAGCGATGCGACGCAGCGCTCCCACGCGAAGCGCGTCGGATTGTGCGTGCGCGAATACTCGAAGCCCTGGTGCACGCCCGGGCTGGACTGCGCGTAGGTGCTGGTGGCGTAGATGGGCGGCATCACCGCGCCGGTCGAGGGATCCACCGACTGGCCGCCGTGGATCGCGCGGGTGCCGAGGCCCCAGTGGCTGTCGTCGCGGCCGTGGCCGCCCGTGCTGTCGCTCATGTCGTGCTCCGTCAGGATGGGCCGCCGCGCGCTACTGCACGCGCCGCCGCAGGTAGTTCAGCAGGTCGATGCGGGTGATCAGGCCAAGGAAGCGGCCGGCGCCGGTGGCGCCACTGTCGATGACGATCGCGACGTGGCCGCGGTCGAACACCGGCAGCAGTGCCTCGATCGGCGACTTCACGTCGAGCCGGTCGAGCTTGCTGACCATCGCGGTGGACACCTTGTCGCGGAACCTGGCCTCGTCGCCGTACACGTGCAGCAGCACGTCGGATTCGTCGACGATGCCGACGAGCGAATCGCCGTCCATCACCGGCAGCTGCGACACGTCGTACAGCTTCATGCGCTGGTACGCGGTGACCAGCAGGTCGTCCGGGCCGACCACCACGGTGTCGCGCTGCGAGAACGGGCGCAGGATCAGGTCGCGCAGGTCGCCGTGCGGCTCGCGCGCCAGGAAGCCGTTGTCGAGCATCCAGTAGTCGTTGTACATCTTCGACAGGTACTTGTTGCCCGTGTCGCAGACGAACGTGAGCACGCGCTTCGGTTCGGTTTGCTCGCGGCAGTACTTCAGCGCCGCGGCGAGCAGCGTCCCGGTCGAGGAACCGCCGAGGATGCCCTCCTTCGCCAGCAGCTCGCGCGCGGTGAGGAAGCTTTCCTTGTCGGGAATGGCGTAGGCCTTCTTCACCCGCGTGAAGTCCGAGATCGGCGGCAGGAAATCCTCGCCGATGCCCTCGACCATCCAGCTCGC
>CAMLSB010000028.1 GCA_946482565.1 uncultured Lysobacteraceae bacterium
CCACCGACGCCGCCGCGGTGTTCTTCCTGCTGCGTGCCGGCGGCCTGCACCTGGAACGCCGCACCGGGGCGACACTCGAGATCGAATCGGGCAGCAACGATCCGGTCGCCGTGTTCCTCACGATCGCGCTCACGACCTGGCTCGCCGGCGAGCACGAGGGCGGTCTGGCCGCGATCGCGATCCACATGGTCTGGGCGGCAAGCGCCGGCCTCGCGTTCGGCTACTTCGGCGGACGGCTGATCGTCGCCGCGTTCAACCGCTTCGAGTTGCCGTCCGGCCTGCATCCCTGGCTCGGCCTGGCCAGCGCGCTGGCGCTGTTCGCGCTGACCGACCTGGTCGAAGGCAGCGGCTACCTCGCGGTGTACCTGGCCGGCATCGTCGTCACCAACCGCCCGTTGCGCGATCGCCACCAGTTGCTGGCGCTGCAGGACGCGATCACCTGGTTCGCGCAGCTGATCATGTTCCTGCTGCTCGGCCTGCTGTCGTCGCCGCACGACCTGCTGCCGATCCTGTGGCCGGCGCTGGGCGTGGCCGCGTTCCTGATGTTCGTCGCGCGCCCGGCCGCGGTGCTGCTGTGCCTGCTGCCGTTCCGCTATCGCGCGGCGGAACTGGGCTTCATCTCCTGGACCGGCTTGCGCGGCGCGGTCGGCATCTTCCTGGCGTCCATCCCGTTGCTGGCACGGCTGCCGAACGCGTGGCTGTACTTCAACGTCGCCTTCGTGGTCGTGATCGTGTCGCTGCTGGTGCAGGGCTGGACGCTCGCGAAGGTCGCGCACTGGCTCGGGGTCGCGGTGCCGCGCAAGGATCCGAACATCCGCCGCATCCGCCTCGACCTGCCCGGCCAGCTCGAATCGGAGATGGTGGGCTACCGCATCGCGCCCGCGAGCGCCGCGCTGCGCGGCACGCCGCTGCCGGGCCAGGTGCGCCTGGCGATGGTGGTGCGTCGCGGCAACATCCTGCTGCCCGCGGACTGCGGCGCGCTGGCCGCGGACGACTACGCCTATTTCATCGCGCCCGGCGGCCACGCGCCGCGCCTGGACTGGCTGTTCGCCGACGGCAGCGACGCGCGCGAGGCCGAACAGGAAACCTTCGGCAGCTTCATGCTGCCGGGCGACGTCCCGCTCGGCGAGCTGGCGAAGTTCTACGGCTTGCCGGTGCCGAAACGCATCGCGAAGTACACCGCCGCGCAGCTGTTCGACGAGCGCTTCGACCGCGACCCGCAGGTCGGCGACCGCCTCGCCTTCGGCCGCGCGATCCTGGTCGTGCGCAGCCTCCGCGAGGACCGCGTCGCCAAGATCGGCCTGCGCTTCGCGGGCGTCGGCGAGCGGCTGATCTCGGGCTGACTTCGGGCTGCCCGCGCGCCAGTCCCGGTCGGACTGCGTCGATCCCGGGCGGCTTCCAGCTGGCGTCGCGACTCAGTCGCCGAGGCGCGTCCAGACGCGGCGCTTCGGATCGAGTTCGGATTTCACCATCGTGTCCGCGCGCACGCCGAAGCCGCATACCGCCAATGAGCCCTCGACACAGGCATCCAGTCCGAACGCCTGCTCGATGTCGACCTCGTTGATCGCCGCGGTGACGAACGCGCCCAGTCCCCGCTCGGTGGCGGCGAGCTGCAACGTCTGCGAGAGATGGCCGACATCGAGTACCACCACCCGGTACGCCTTGGCGTGGTTGCGATACTTCCAGAAGTTGCGGCCGAAGCGCGGGGCGAGCACCACCATCGCATGCGCGTCGGCGAAGTAGTCCTGGCCGGCCACGGCCGTCCGGGCGAACGCGTGCAGGCCGGCGGCATCGCCGGCCCAGGGCAGCGCTTCCAGCGCGTGTTCGACGGGACGATAGTGGTACAGCCCCGGGCGCACGCCTTCCACGCGCTGCACGATGACCCAGGCCTCGGTGGGGTGGAGCGCGCCGCCCGACGGGCTCGTCTTCTTCAGCACCTCGAAGCCTGGCGCGGCGTCGACGCGGGCCCGCGCGCCGAACACGCGTTCCAGCACGCGCGCGAAGTCGTCCTGCGACAGCGTCGTGCCGGTATCGAAGTTGCGGCAGGTCGTGCGCGCGTCGAGCAGCGCGTCGAAGCCGTCCTGGGCCGCGCGCGCCAGCGGCGTCACCGTACCGTTCGCCGAGACCGGCGCGCGCAGCGCCGGCGGCGGGGGGCCGTAGCGATCCCGCAGGCCCTGCGCACTGCCGACGCCGTGCGCCTCCATGCTGCGCGGCGCATCCTCGTCCTGCCAGCGCGACGCGCCATGCACGACCGCAGCCAGTCCGTGCCAGTGCTCGCCACGCACCGCGTCATCGGCCGCGCGCGCCGGATCCGCCGCATCGGCGAGCAGCAACCCGGCGTCGAGCAGGCGTTGCACGCGCTCGGCACCGTGCGCGGACCGCAGCGCATCCGCGTCGTGCCAGTCGCCCGGCCCGACCGTCCCGAGCAAAGGCAGGTCGCCTGCGTCCACGACGACCGGCGCCGGCAGGTGCGGCGCCCGCGCCAGCCATTCCATGCGGGTGACCACGCCCGTGCCGCCGCGCAGCAGCCCGGCAAGTTCGAATTCGGCGCGCTCGCAGGGTTCAAGCAAGAGCGCGGCGCAGCGGCGGAGTTGCATCGGATTCCTGCCCGTCGGGGGATGGCGTGGGCGAGGCCGGATGATGGCGCCTCGCGCTTGTGCCGGCAACGCATTGGCGCTAGCGTGCGCTCCGGGCATACCGCCCCAGGGGAAAACGAATGGCGAACAGCAAGGGTCCGGGTCCGGGGCCGATGCATCCTGATGTCACGAACCGGCTGCTCGACATGCTGTCGACGGACGACGATTTCCGCGACCTGTTCGCGCGCGATGCGGGCGCGGCCATCGCGCAGGTCGGCGGCGATCCGTCCGGCGGCGAGTGCATGCAGCTCGCGGCCGGCCACACGCTCGCGTCCAAGGAGCAGATCGCGGCCGACCGCGAGAAGCTGATGAACGTGATGAACGTGCCGTGGAGCTTCGACGGCGCGACCGACTTCCGCTCGCGCTGACGTCGACCGGCCTGCCTGCCCTAGCGGCTGGCGCCGGCCCCGGATCCAGGCAAGGACGCAACCCAACGTTCGCGAATGGGAGTCGGGAGTTCACGCTCCGGCCAGGCTCGCAGGAATGCGTCGCGCGCCTTCGCCGCGGCCGCGGCGTTGCCCGCCTGTTGCTGCAACTCGGCCTCGTCCAGCAATGCAAGCGTAGTGTCGGCGACACGCATCGCCATCAGCTCGGCACCGGTCGGGTCCTCGACATAGGCGCGGCCACGGTGCTGCTGCAACCAGCGCGCCTGCGCCAGCGCACCGGTGGAGTCGCCGCCAGCGCGCAGCGCGCGCAGCAGCGCCGAGTGCACCGGCACGATCGAATCGCGGCGCGCAGCCAGCGGAGACAGGCGGGCGACCGCGGCGGCGGCGTTCCCGTCCATGCGGTCGGCTTCCGACAAGAGCACGGTCCGCATCTGCGACAGCATCGGATATTGCGCGGCGATGCCCGCATCGCCGCCCTGCAATGCCGCCTGCAGCGATTGCCTGTCTCCTCCCATTGCCGCGACGTACCCCAGCGATTGCAAGACGGAGAGGAAGTTCGGCCGGTCGGTTTCATCCGCGCTTGCGATCCGCGACCGGACGAGATCGATTTCCCGTCGCAGCATGGCGCGGGTCGCGACGGGTTCCGTGCCCAGCAGGGTCGCGAGCACCAGCTTGCGCGTGCGCTGGCTGGTCGCCGCGTAGACGGGCTCGGCGCGTTCGGCCGCCTCGACCGCCTCGTCCGCGCGCTGCACAGCCTCCGCCCAGCGCCCTTGGTCGACGGCGAACACCGACGCCTGTTCCGGCACCGAGATTTCCCCGGTGGCGACACCCGTCTGCCTGCGCAAGGCAAGGACCTTGGCCACGTTCGCCCAGTCGCGCTGCGCCGCATAGGCGGCGGCATATGAATACACCGCGCCCTGGTAGCCCGCGGCGCGCGACGCTTCGAACTGCGCGATCGCATCGCGGTACCGCTCCAGGCCGACCAGCGCGATGCCCCGCAGGTAGTGGGCGGGTCCCTGGCGCTCGTATTGCGGCACCGTCACCGCCTTGGCTTCGACGAGGGCGGCTTCGAAGTCGCCTGCGTCGAAGGCCTCCATCTGCCCCAGGATCATGTGCGCGCTCAACGCATCCGGATACAGGCCCAGCAGTTCATGCCAACGCTGCATCGCCGGTGCCGGTGGCCCCAGCCTCGAGAGCGTGGCGTCCAGTTGCAGGCGCTCGCGGTCGGTGAGCCTGTCGCGAAGCCGCGAGGCGGCTTTGAATTCGCGCCGGGCAGCGACGAAGTCGCCCAGCTGGCTGATATAGACGACGCCCGTCGCGAGATGCGCCAGCGCGAACTGGGGATCCAGCTGCTGCGCGCGCTGGTAGTAGCCCAGCGCCTCCTTGCCCTTGCCCTCCGCCTGGCGCCTCGTGCCGAGCGCATAGGACTTGAGCGCGTCCAGGTTCGACGTAGTGACGTTGGGCAATGGGACGGACGTGCGCTGGATCGACTCGACCGCTTCGCCAAGCCGGTTGCGCAAGTCGGAAGTGATGCCGTCGATCGACGACAGCGCAGAATCGGTGCCGCGTCCGTCGCGGGACACGGCGTACACGGTGGTCTGGGTATGCGGATCGATGACTTCCGCGCTCACGCGCAACCGCCCACCGACTTCGGCGACCGTCGGCAGGATCACGGCGCGCGCGCCGTCGCGCAGCGCGATCTCGGAGGAGATGGCGCGATCGAGCACCGTATCCGGCTTGCGGCGCATGCGCTCGAGCGTGTCGCGCGCCTTGAGGTCGCTGAGCACGTTGACGTAGCGCGACTGCTCGAGGCTGATCCGGAACGCCTGTTCGAGCGAGTCGTCGAGCACGCTGTCGCCGGTGAGGTTGCGCAGGTCGCCGACGACGACCCAGTCGCGCTCGTTGAAGGCGATCGCGGGCTGCGGCCGCGTCAGGAACCACGCGCCCCCGACCAGGCCGGCCACGAGCAGGAGTTCCGCGGCGAGCGCAGTCGGGCGACGCCACACCGGGATGTCGCGCCAGGCCTTCGCTCGGTTCTGCTGCGGCGCGCGCAGCGGCGAGATGCCCGGCTCGCCGACTTCGTACACCTGTTGCGATTGCGGCACGCCCTTGAAGCGCCAGCGGCCCCAGTCCTTCCAGATCAGCTGGTCGCCGCGCTCGCCGAGCTCGCGCGCGGCGCGGTGCGCCAGCGGTTCGGCGGTGGCCGACAGCAGGATCTGGCCCGGCCGCGCCAGCGTCATCAGGCGGCCCGCCATCGGCTTGGCCAGGCCCTCGACTTCCAGCGGCTTGGCGCCGAAGGACACCGCGGCGTCGCTGTTGCGCCAGGTCAGCACCTCGCCCACGTGCAGGCCGGAGCGCGCGCGCAGTTCGAGGTCGTGGCGCGCGAGCTTGCGGCGCTCGCCGATGTCGCGCAGGCCGCGCGCGTAGTCCAGCGCGAAGCCGAGGCCGTCGACGGCGCGGTCGAACAGCAGCAGCAGTCCGTCGGAACGGTCGATCAGTCGCCCGCGCCACTGCTGCTGCAGGCCGAGCACGAGGCGGTCGTGTTCGCGGAACAGCTCCGCGGCGGCGGCATCGCCCAGGCGTTCCACCAGCTGCGTGGAATCGCACAGGTCGGTCAGCAGCAGCGTGCGGACCTGCGGCGTCTCCGCGGCGCCGGGGGCGCCCGGATCGTTGTCCACCCGCTGTCCCGGCAGGTTGTCGTTCGCGGCGTGCATCCTGGCGTCCCTGCGTCGCGCGCCTAGACCGGCGCCAGCACGGCGTCCTGCCATTCCACCCGGTTGCCGCCCAGGCGCTTGGCGCGGTACAGCGCGGCGTCCGCGCTCGCGTACCAGTCGTCCCACACCTGCGCCGGGCTCACCGGGCAGGCGCCGATGCTGAGCGTGGCGATCTGCGGCGGCGACGGTTGCAGCTTGTACAGCGCCTGCGCGGTGTCCACCACGAACTGGGCGATGCGCACGATGTCGGCCTGGCGCTCGGCGCCCACCAGCAGGCAGAACTCGTCGCCGCCGAGGCGGCAGGCGATGTCGTCGGGCCCCGCGGCCGAACGCAGGATGTTGGCGACGCCCTGCAGCACGCGGTCGCCGACCAGGTGGCCGTGCTCGTCGTTGATGCCCTTGAAGCGGTCGCAGTCGATCAACAGCAGGCCGCGGCCGGCGAGCATGTCGTGCCGGCGCCGCTGGTCCAGGTGCAGCTGGAAGCCGCGACGGTTCGCCAGGCCGGTGAGTTCGTCGGTGCGCGTCAGCGCTTCGGTCTGGGTGAGCCTGTGGGTCGTGGCGCGCAGCGTGTCGAGCGCCGACTGCAGGTCGACGTTGCGGCGGCGCAGGCGGCCGATCAGGCTCTGCTCGTTCAGCACCACGCGGGCGATGGCCCGGCGCAGGAAGTGGGCGAGCAGCGTCGGCGACCGCTGCGCCATCGGATCGAACTCGTCCTGGCGCAGCTCCAGCAGCACCGCGCTGCCCACCGCCACGGCATCGGCGCTGCGGGCGTGGTCGCCGATCAGCAGGCCGAGCTCGCCGAAGAATTCGTGCCGCCCGAGGCGCTTGGGCACCAGGTCGTCGCCGAAGTCGAGGTCCACCTCGCCCTGCACGACCACGTACATGGTCGTGCCCAGGTCGCCGCGCCTGAACAGGGATTCGCCGGCCGGCACGAGGCGCGGCCGTCCGAATTGCTCGAACAGCGCGTATTCCTCCGCGGTCAGTACCGTGGACGATTCCATGCCCGGGTCCGCGCCCCTCTCCGTGACCGCGGCGACGCGGTCGGCTCCAGTGCCCATCACGACTCTCATGTCGTGGTTGAACGGAAGAGTAGCACCGCACCGGCCGCAGCTCAGTGCGGCGGCCCGCACGGAATGGCGGTTGCGCGGGCCGGGCGGGACGGCGGCGGGCGGTCAGCGCGGGAGCGGCAGCGGATCCTCGCGGTAGATCGCGATGTGGGGTTCGCCGTCGGCGCCGATCCAGCCGCGGTACATGCCTTCGGTGTTGAACGGGAAGGCGACGGTGCCGTCGCTGCCGAGGGCGATGGCGCCGCCATCGCCGCCGGCGGCCGGGATCTCCTTGTCGATCACCGCCTCGGCGGCCTTGCGCACCGACTCGCCGGCATAGCGGACCCGGGCGCAGATGTCGTGGGCGGCGGCGGCGCGGATGTAGTACTCGCCCCAGCCGGTGCCCGACACGGCGCAGCGCGCGTCGGCCCACGTGCCGGCGCCGATGATCGGCGAGTCGCCGACGCGGCCGTAGCGCTTGTCGGTCATGCCGCCGGTGGACGTGCCGGCGGCGAGCTTGCCGTCGCGGTCGAGCGCCAGCCCGCCGACGGTGCCGAAGTGCTTCAGCGTGGCGATGTCGGCGTGCGCCTGGCCGGCCGCATTCTCGCGCAGCGCGCGCTGCAGTTCCTCCCAGCGCTTCTCGACGCGGAAGTACGACGGATCGACCAGCGCGATGCCCTGTTCCTGCGCGAACTTCTCCGCGCCGTCGCCGACCATCATCACGTGCTGCGAGTGGTCCATCACGGCCTGCGCCAGCTGGATCGGGTTCCTGACGCGGTGCACGCCCGCGACCGCGCCGGCCTTGCCGCTGCCGCCGTCCATCAGCGAAGCGTCGAGTTCGTTGCGGCCGTCGTGGGTGAACACCGCGCCCTTGCCGGCGTTGAACTGCGGCGAATCCTCGAGGATCGAGAGCGCCGCCACCACCGCATCCGCCGACGGCTTGCCCTGCATCAGCAGCGCGTGCCCGGCGCGCAGTGCGGCGGTCAGCGCCGCGCGCACTTCCTTTTCGTCGGCGGGCGTCATCGTCTTGCGGTCGACGCCGGCGCCGCCGTGGATCACCAGCATCGGCGCGTCGATCGCGACGAGCACGCCGTCGCGCACCGCGTAGCGATGCTGGAACACGGGCGCGTCGACTTTGCCCTCCGGCAGGTGCAGCACCGAGCCCTTGCCGATGCCGATCGTGTCGACGCGGTCGAGGCGCATCGGCTCGTCTTCCTTCTGCGCCTGCGCGAAGCCGCCGATCACCAGCGTCGCGCCGGCATCGGGCTCGGTCGCGTAGACGCGCGCGCTGCCGTCGCCTTCCACCGCGACCGCTGCGGCTTCGTCGATGCCCAGGCCGAACAGCTTGCGGCCGCCGGCCATCGACTCGGCCTTGGCGACGAATGCGATCAGCCGTCCGAGCCGGTTGCGCTCGCTGAAGTGCGAATCGGTGATGACGCCCTTGAGCAGCGCGGTGTGCAGGAAATCCGTCTCGATGGTGTTCGCCGAGCCGAGCGGGTCGGCGAGCGCGAGCGGGCTCACCTGGCTGCCACCGTCCATCGCGCCGTAGAGGTATTCGCCCTGCATCGCGAGGCCCGCGCTGGTTCCGCCGATCGGCTTGCCCGCGCGCACGTGCGCGTCGAGCGCCGCGGCCACCGGCGTGCTGCGCCAGAATCGCACGTAGCGCGACTGGTCGCCGCCCATGATGAAGATGCCGTCGGCCTTCGCGATCGCGGCGAGCATCGCCGGATCGGTGGCCTGGTCGCGGCTGTCGAACATGAAGGTTTCGGACGACGCGATGCCGCCGATCTCCTTGAAGAACTCGTCGTCGTAGGCATCGACGTCGGTGTACTCGGACGCGCCGAGCACGACGATGTGGCCGTTGCCGGCGTGGCGCATGAACCAGCGCAGCGCTTCGTGGTTGCGGTCGCCTCCCCCCATCAGCATGAGGCCCGGCTGCACCTTGCCCGGCGTCGGCGCGGTCGTGTCGCCGATGACGTGGTGGCGCAGCGGCGGCGCCTGCGCCGCGGCCGGCAGCGCGAGCGACAGGCCGAGCAAGAAGGTGGCGATCCCCGGGAGCGCGCGCGCGAACCGCAGGGAAGGCCTGCGGGTGGATACGGGTTGCATGCTCGGCGACTTCATCGGCGGCTCCTCGGGTTGGCTTGTGCCGGGACGAACGAGGGACGGCTTTCCCCCGCCATGCGACGCACGCCGCCGGGAACCGGTGTTTCGGTTATGGTGCGCCCATGCGTGAACTCGACGCCTGGTTCGTCCGCGAAATCCTCGCCCACGAGGATGCGCTCATGCGTTACCTGCGCCGCTGCTGGCCGCATCGCGACGACCTGCATGACCTGCGGCAGGAGGTGTATTGCCGGGTCTACGAAGCCGCGGGCAAGGCGCTGCCGGCCTCGCCCAAGTCCTTCCTGTTCGCGGCCACCCGCCACCTGATGGCCGACCGGCTGCGTCGCGGGCGCGTGGTTTCGATCGAGACAGTGGGTGATCTCGACGCGATGAACGTCTTGGTGGATGAGGTTTCGCCGGAGCGCGTCTGCGGCGGGCGGCAGGTCCTGCACCGCCTGTCCGAGGCTTTCGACCGCCTGCCCCGGCGCTGCCGCCAGGTGGTGTGGCTGCGGCGGGTCGGCGACCTGTCGCAGCGGGACGTCGCGCAACGGATGGGAATCAGCGAAAAGACCGTGGAAAAGCATCTCGCCAAAGGCATGTACCTGCTTGCGTCGCATTTCTACGGCGACGACGGCGACCCCCCATCGCGCGGGGAACGTGCGCCCGGAGAACGGCATGGCCGCCGGCACGCAGACTGAGCAGGTCGCCGCCGCCTGGCTGGCGCGGCTCGACCGCGACGGCTGGTCCGTGGGGACCCAGGCCGAACTGGAGGCCTGGCTCGACGCCGATATCGCCCACCGCGTCGCCTACCTGCGATTGCACGCGGCCTGGGACGAAAGCGGCCGCCTGGCCGCGCTCGGGGCGGGTTGGCAGGGGTCCGAGCCGCCGCCGCGCGGGCACTGGCGCGCTGCATTCGGCATGACGCGCGACGCCGGCGCACGGTCCCCGCACCGCGCGCCCGCGCGGACGCGGCGGGTCGCCTGGGGGTTCGGCGCGGCCGCCGCCGCACTGGCGGTTTGCCTGCTCTTCGGCCTGGCCTGGTTGCGCTTCGATCAGCCGGTCGAGACGACCTACCGCAGCGCCATGGGCGACCTGCGCGCGATTCCCCTCGCGGATGGTTCCCGCATCACCCTGAGCAGCGACAGCACCGTGCACGTGAGCCTCGGCCGACGTGAGCGCCACGTCGTGCTGGATCGCGGCGAGGCGTTCTTCGACGTCGCCAAGGACCGCTCGCGCCCGTTCGTGATCGTGGCCGGCGAGCGCCGCGTGCGCGTGGTCGGCACGCGCTTCGCGGTGCGCCGCGGCGGCGAGGCGGGCGTCGGCTTGCGCGTGATCGTGACCCAGGGCCTGGTGCAGCTGGAGTCCGGCCCCGGCGCCGACGGCCGCGCGCGCGCCAGCACCCTGCTGCCGCCCGGCAGCGTGGCGCTGGCCAGCGCCACGGGACTCGTGGTCCGCACCGGCACCGTCGCCGATGCCGAGCGCGCGCTCGACTGGCGCAACGGCTTCCTGGACTTCAACGACACCACGCTGGCGGAGGCCGCGGACGAGTTCAACCGCTACAACCGCCGCAAGCTGGTGATCGGCGATCCCGGCGCGGGCACGCTGCGGGTCGGCGGACATTTCCGCTGGTCGAACGTCGACGCCTTCGTGCGCCTGCTGGAGCTCGGCTTCCCGGTGCGCGCCGAAATGCATGGCGACACCGTGGTGCTGCATAGCAGCAACGGTTGAACCCGCGCGCCGCGCTGCGGGATTCGCGCGGGTCGTTCGTCCCGGGGATTCGAAGGCGCCGGCCCGTGCGCCACTGGGGAGAGCTCCGATGCGGTCCTTGCGTGTCCTGATGTTGAGCCTTGCCTGCTCGGCCGCGCTCGCGGCGCAGGCGCAGACTGCCGCGCGCACGCGGATCGACATTCCGTCCGGCGACCTCGCCACGGCGCTGTCCGAAGTCGCGCGCCAGTCGGGCGCGCAGGTGATCTTCCGCGCCGACCAGATGAGCGGCCTGCGCAGCAACGGGGCGCACGGCGACCTGACCACCGACGAGGCGCTGCAACGCGTGCTGCAGGGCAGCGGCTTCGGCGTACGCCGCGACAGTTCGGGCGCGTTGGTGATCGTGAAGCAGGCGCCGGCGCCTGCCGCCACTTCGCCCGCGCGACGTGCGACGCCGCAGCCACAGGCGACGCAGGCGACACCCGGCAGCACCGCGACCCCGGCCCCGACCGAACTGCAGACCGTCGAGGTCGTCGGCTCGCGCATCCGTCGCGCCGAAATCGAGGGCCCGGCGCCGATCACCGTCGTCACCGCCGCCGAGATCCAGGCCGCCGGCTTCACCACCGTGCCGGAAGTGCTGCGCTCGATGACGCAGAACAACGGCGAGACGCAGAGCCAGCAATCGTCGAGCGCCGGCGACTTCTCGCCCGGCGGCGAACAGGTGGACCTGCGCGGCCTCGGCCCCAACCACACGCTGGTACTGGTCAACGGCCGCCGCATCGCCGACTTTCCCATGCCCTTCAAGGGCCGCAGCAACTTCACCGACATCTCCAACATCCCGCTCGGCATGGTCGAGCGCATCGAGGTGCTCACCGGCAGCGCCTCGGCGGTGTACGGTTCCGACGCGATCTCCGGCGTCGTCAACTTCGTCCTGAAGAAGGACGCCGACGGCACGACGATCAGCCTCCGCCGCGGCGACACCACGCGCGGAGGCGGCGACTCGACCACCCTGAGCCTGTCGACCGGCTTCTCGCGCGGCCCCTTCAACGCCGTGTTCGGCGTGGAGCTCATCGACCAGAAGCCGTTGTGGGCCTACGACCGGCCGATCCAGGACTCGGTGAAGGATTCGCCGGACCCGCGGGCCGCGTCGCGGCGCGCGTTCCTGCGCACCGCCTGGGACCGCGACGATGGCGACAACGAGTACTACGTGGATCCCGGGCAGTCGGTCTGCGATTCGCTCGCGTACCTCAACGGCAACAGCACCTATCGCGCGAGCCGCCGCAGCTGGGGCCGCTACGATCCCGTCGAGGACGAATATCCGCCGGGCTACTTCTGCGGCAGCGACGAGGCCATCGGCTACGGCACCATCCTGAGCCAGCGCCGCGGCGCGAACGCCTATGCCTCGCTGAGCTACATGTTCGGCAACGGCAACGAATGGTTCGCCGACGTGCAGATGGGCTACCACAAGGTCGAGCTGTTCACCGACGTGCGCAGCTGGAACTACATGGCGCCGGACGGCAACGAGGAAGGCTACTTCTACAACCAGGCCAGCGACCAGGTCGAATACTGGCAGCGCCAGTTCTCGCCGGAGGAAATGGGCGGGCTCGACCGCGGCATGATCCGCAACAAGCAGAAGACCTTCGGCATCACCACCGGCTTCAAGGGCTCGTTCGCGCAGAACTGGGACTGGGAGGCGGCGCTGAGCCACTCGCAGTACGACGCGCAGATCGGCTGGCCGCAGATCGTCGCCAGCAAGGCGAACGACCTGTTCCTGGGCCCGCAGCTCGGCGTGGACGATGAGTACGGCCTGCCGATCTTCAACGCGGATCCGGCGCGGCTGTACACGCCGCTGACGCAGGCCGAATACGACTCGATCGCCGCGTACACGATCTACAACCCGAAGTCGCGCACCGACACGATGTCCTTCACGCTGACCAACGGCGAGCTGTTCCACCTGCCGGCCGGCGACGCGGGCTTCGCCGCTGTGCTCGAGTTCGGCAACCAGGCCTACGACCTGAACCCCGATCCGAAGGCGCTCGACTATTACTACTACAGCTGGAAGGATTCGGACGGCCACGGCAGCCGCAACCGCTGGGCGCTCGCCAGCGAGCTGCGCCTGCCGCTGCTCGACACGGTGAACCTGAGCACCGCGGCGCGCTACGACCAGTACCGCTATTCGGGTACGTCGATCGGCAAGTTCACCTTCAGTGCCGGCCTCGAATGGCGCCCGGTCGACAGCCTGCTCGTGCGCGGCTCCTACGGCACCGCGTTCCGCGCGGCGGACCTGCACTACCTGTACGCCGGCATCGGCAACGACGAAACCTCCGGCGTCGACTACTACCGCTGCCGCACCGAGGAGCCGGACGAGGACATCGTCGACTGCTCCTGGAACGACGAGGGCCTGATCCGCACCCGCGAAGGCAATCGCGCGCTGCGGGCGGAAACCAGCAAGTCGTGGACGGCGGGCATGGTATGGTCGCCCGGCGAGAACTTCGACGTCTCGCTCGACTGGTTCGACATCAAGATGCGCAACCAGGTGCAGGACATGCGCAACGACGCGATCCTGCAGGACGAGGCCAACTGCCGCCTCGGCGAGCGCGTCGACGGCACGCCGGTCGACATCAACTCGCCGACCTGCCAGGACGCGATCTCGCGCGTGACCCGCATCGGTGGCCGCCTGTACGGCATCTACGTCAACCCGATCAACGTGGCCAGCGAAAGCACCAGCGGCGCCGACCTGAGCCTGCGTTACCGGCTGCAGACGCGCATCGGCGACTTCACCTTCAACGCCGGGCATACCTGGGTGCGCGAGCACACGTTCCAGCAGTTCGACGGCGACGTGGTCGAGGACGAGTTCGAGATCAACAGCGGCTTCGACATCCCGCGCACCAAGAGCAGCGCCGGCGTGACCTGGTCGCGCAACCGCTGGTCGGCCACGCTGCACGGCGACCGCATCGGCAAGCTGCCGAGTTCGGATTCCTACGACCAGGTCTACGATCCGTCGGACGAGAACAGCCCGTGGGTGGACGCGACCTACCGCTACAACGGGTCGGTGCAGTACAACTTCAGCGACCACGCGCAGCTGAGCATCTCCGCGACGAACCTGTTCAACAAGATGCCGCCGAAGGACCCGACCTACACCGCGTATCCCTACTACGACATCAGCTGGTTCGATGCGATCGGCCGCACGATCTACGTGCAGTACACGCACAAGTTCGGGGGCCGGGCGCTGTAGCATCGACGCCGCTGGTGGCAAGGGCCCCCCGCATCCGCCGCGCTCCCCCGCGGCGGATGCGTCACGCGGCTCGCCTCACGATGCGGCGGGCGGCTGCGCGACGTTTCGGTTGCGGCCGCGCCAGGGCGCGTACCAGTGCTGCAGGCGGGTGATGTCGGCCTGCATGTCGTCGCCAGGTTCGAACAGCGGGCCGATGCCGATGGTCTTGCGCGGATAGTCGAAGTACACGGGCAGCACCGGCACGCCGGCGCCCTTCGCGATCTTCCAGAAGCCGGCCTTGAAGCGCGGCACCGGCTTGCGCGTGCCTTCCGGCGCCAGCCCGAACCAGAGCCTGTCGGCGCCGCGGACCATCGCCGCGGCCTGGTCGGCGACGCCGCTGGCGGCATCGCGATTCACGGCGATCACGCCGAGCCGGTCCAGCAGCAGGCTCAGCGGCCACCAGAACAGCTGGTGCTTGCCCAGCACCTTCAGGTCCAGGCCGATCGCGAGTTTCACGGCGAAGCCCCAGATGGCATCCCAGTTGGACGAATGCGGGGCGCCGATCAACACGAGCTTCGGGATGTCGGGGAACGCGCCCTCCATCCGCCAGCCGCCGGCGCGCAGCACGGCGCGCCCGAGCCAGCGGGCGAAGACATTGCGCTTCACCCGCGGGGCGTTCGGCGGAAGGGGCAGGACGATGTCGGCGGCGGCCTCGGTCATGCGGCTCGGGGTCGGGCGGTCAGTCCCAATTGCGGCCGGTGCGGCCGCGCTTGATCGTACTGCGTTCGCGCTTGGCGTCCAGCCTGCGGACCTTCGAAGCGCGGGTCGGCTTCGTCGCCACCCTGGGCTTGGGGGCATGCAGGCCGGCTTCGATGAAGGCGGCCAGGCGTTCGCGCGCGTCCTGGCGGTTGCGGTCCTGGGTGCGGAACCGTTGCGCGCTGAGCACCAGCACGCCCTCGCCGGTCACGCGCCGGTCGCGCTTCGCAAGCAGCCGCTCGCGCACCGGTTCCGGCAGCGACGGCGAGTTCGCGATGTCGAAGCGCAGCTCGACCGCGGTCGCGACCTTGTTGACGTTCTGCCCGCCCGGGCCGGCCGAGCGCACGAAGCGCTCGGTGAGCTCGCTGTCGTCGATGTCGAGGTGGCCTGCGCGCATGGCGGGATTGTAGCGAGGCTGGGAAGAGGGAATGGGGAAGAGGGAATGGGGACGCAAGGACTCCGCGCGTCCCCATTCCCCATTCCCTATTCCCCGCTCCTCCCGAACAGCGCCAGCGCCTTGGCGAATTCGGCGTCCGGGGGCGCGATCGCCTCGATGCGTTCGCCGGTGCGCGGATGATCGAACGCGAGGCGCCGCGCGTGCAGCAGCATGCGGTGGATGCCCATCTCGCGGAAGGCACGGTTGTGGCGGCCGTCCCCGTGGCTGCTGTCGCCGGCGAGATGGTGGAACGCGTGCTTGAGGTGGCGCCGGATCTGCCGGAACCGGCCGGTGCGCGGATGCGCGCACAGCCACGCGTAGCGCGAGGTCTCGAAGCCTGCGGAGGGAATCGGCAACTCGCAGGTGGCGAGCACCTCGAAGTCGGTGATCGCGGGCTTCTTCACCGGCTTGCCCGGGCCGCCGTCGAGCGGATGGTCGATGGTGAAGCGCGGTTCCGCGGGCCAGCCGCGGCAGATCGCCCAGTAGTCTTTTTCGATGTTGCGCGTGGCCTCCGGTGCCATGAACGCGCGGCCCAGCGCGGACGCCGTCTCGCGATCGAAGGCGAGCAGCAGGCAGCCGCTCGTCGCGCGATCGAGACGATGGACCAGGAACACCTGTCGCCCGAACTGCTCGCGCAGGCGGTCGGCGGCGAAGTCGGTTTCGCCGCGCGCGAGCGCGCTGTCGTGGACCATCAGGCCCGCGGGCTTGTCGACGACCGCGAGGAATTCGTCCTCGAACAGGACGGGCAATGCACTCATCGCGCCGGACTCAGCGCAACGCGTAGAGCACGGCGAGCGCGATCAGCGCGCCGATGCCGAGGATCGCCGCCACGATGCGCCCCTGCGCCTCGCGCACCGCGCGCGCGAGTTCCGCCAGGTCGCGCGAGCGCATGTTCAGCTCGTGGCGGCCCTCCACCTGCTGCTGCAGCCAGGCGTGCAGCAGGCCCGGCATCTCCGGCGCGCGCGTCACCAGCTCCGGCAGGCGCTTGCGGAACTCGCGCAACAGGCGGCGCGGGCTGTAGCGTTCGGCCAGGATCTTCTCCAGCACCGGTTTCGCCACCGCCCAGATGTCGATCTGCGGATCGAGCTGGCGGCCGACGCCCTCGATGTTGAGCAGCGTCTTCTGCAGCAGGATCAGCTGCGGCTGGATCGTCAGCTCGTAGCGCTGCGCGGTGCGGAACAGTTTGAGCAGCACCTCGCCCAGCGAGATCTCGCTCAGCGGCCGGGTGAAGTACGGCTCGC
>CAMLSB010000029.1 GCA_946482565.1 uncultured Lysobacteraceae bacterium
TGAGGCTGGTCGGCTCCTCGAGCGCGTGGAAGACTTCGCCGCCGACCTCGAAGCGCCCCTTGCACACGGTCGGATAGCCGGCCGGCTCGTCCGGCGAGAACCGGTCGATCAGCACCTGGTTCAGGCGCACGCTGCGGCTCCCGTCGTCGTGCTCGTCCCAGCGCACGAACTTCGCCGGCGAACACACGCCATGGCGGTTCGGCGACGCGCCGGTGACATAGCTCGAGAGCTGGCAGCGGCCTTCGACCATGATGCAGAGACTGCCGAACGCGAAGGTTTCCAGTGGCACCGGCGAGCTTTCGCAGAGCCGCTCGACCTGCTGGATCGACAGCACGCGCGGCAGCACCGCGCGGGCGATGCCGAAGCGCTCGTGCATCCAGCGCAGCGCGGGCGCGGTGGTGGCGGAACCCTGTACCGACAGGTGGCGCGGCAGCTGCGGATGCATGCGCGTGGCGTAGCCCAGCACGGCGGGCTCGGCGGCGATGATCGCGTCGCAGCCGAGCGCCGCGGCACGATCGACCGCGGCTTCCCAGAGCCCGAGCCGCGCGCTGTCCGGGTAGGTGTTGAGCGCGAGGTAGACCTTGGCGCCGCGCGCATGCGCGTATCCGATGCCGGTGCGCAGCGTGGCGTCGTCGAAGTTGAGGCCCGGGAACGCGCGCGCGTTGGTCTCGTCGCGGAAGCCCGCGTAGACCGCATCGGCGCCGGCGTCGACCGCCGCCTGCAGGGCGGGCAGGTTGCCGGCGGGGCAGACCAGTTGCATGGCGTGTTCCTGGGCGGGATGCGGCATCGTCGCAGCCGGCGTCGCGGCGGGTCCTTGACCTGCGTCAATCGCGGACGTGGAAGCCTTAAGCAGCGCATAAGCAGCGCGCGCTGGAATGCATGCCGTGGGCGATCCGCCCATCCACGGAGACAGGACCATGAAGACCCTCGCCACCCTCGCGCTCGCGGGCGCCGCCGCCTTCCTTTCGACCACGGCCTTCGCCAGCGCGAAGTGCACCGACGCGCCGCGCGACAAGTGGATGCCGCAGGCGCAACTGAAGGCGCAACTGCTCAAGGACGGCTACACCATCGACAAGTTCAAGGTGTCCGGCACCTGCTACGAGATCTACGGCCAGGACAAGGCCGGCAAGGCCGTCGAGATCTACTTCGATCCGACCGACGGCCGCATCGTGAAGCGTCGCGCCCGCGACGAGGACTGAGGAGACGGGCATGAACGCCATCACTCGTACCGCGGCCGGCCGGGAGGCCGGCCGCACCGCGGCACCGCAGGTGAGGGTCTGGGACCCGCTGGTGCGGCTGTTCCACTGGTCGCTGGCCGCCTGCACCTTCGGCGCGTTCCTTGTCGAGGAGGGCGACACCGCGCACCGTTTCCTTGGCTGCACCGCGCTCGGCCTCGTCGCTTTCCGCCTGCTGTGGGGCGTTGTCGGCAGCCGCCATGCGCGCTTCGGCGACTTCGTGCGTGGCCCGCGCGCCGTGATCGCCTACCTGCGGGAGCGCCTGTCGGGCCGTTCGCAACGCCGCCTGGGCCACAACCCGGCGGGTGCCGTGATGGTCCTGCTGCTGCTTGCGGGTGTCTTCGCCGTCGGACTGACCGGCTGGATGCAGACGCTGGACGCGTTCTGGGGCGCCGAATGGCTCGAGGACGTGCATGAGGCCCTGGCGTACGGCCTGCTCGCCTTCGTCGCCGTGCACGTGCTCGCGGCGATCGTGGAAAGCGTGCATTACCGCGAAAACCTCGTCGCGGCCATGTTCCATGGGCGCAAGCGCGCGCTGGAAGGCGCCGAAGTTGCCCCAGGTCAAGGCCTTCCCGGCGAACCCCGGCCATGATCGTCCCATGCGCCTGTTGCTCGCCGAGGATGACCGCGCGCTGGGACGCGCCCTGGCCGACGGCCTGCGCCACCTCGGCCATGCGGTGGACTGGGTCGAGGACGGGCGCCACGCGGACCAGGCGCTGCGGGACGGGACGCATGCCGCCGCGATCGTCGACTGGAACCTGCCCCGGATGAGCGGCATCGACGTCATCGCGGCGTTGCGCAAGCGCGGTGACCGCACGCCGGTGTTGCTGCTGACGGCGCGCGATGCGCTTGGCGACCGCGTGCAGGGGCTGGACAGCGGCGCCGACGACTACGTGGTCAAGCCCGTGCACCTCGCGGAACTCGCCGCCCGCGTCCGGGCGATGCTGCGGCGCGTGGAGGGCAACCCCGTGCCCGTGCAGCAGGTCGGCGCGCTGGCGCTGGATCCCGCGGCGCGCAACGCCCGCCTCGGCGATGTCGCGCTCGAGTTGTCGCCGCGCGAATATGCGCTGCTCGAGGCGCTGGCCGCGCGGCCGGGGCGTGCGCTCTCGCGTGCGCAGCTCGAGGAATCGCTGTACGGGTGGGGCGAGGAAGTCGCGAGCAACGCGGTCGAGGTGCACGTCCACCACCTGCGGCGCAAGCTTGGCCCCGACTGGATCCGCACGCTGCGTGGCGTGGGCTACGCGCTGTATCCACCACAGGCGCCCTCGGTGGAGGGACCGTTCCCGTGAAGCGCCCGTCGTTGCACCGCCGCCTGCTGTGGCTGGTCGGGGCACCTGTCATCGTCCTGTGGCTGGCGGCGGGCGCCTGGCTGTGGCAGCAGTCCGTGCACGAGACCTCGGAGATGTTCGACCGCGAACTCGAACGCACCGCGGCCAGCGTGCTCGCGGTGCTGGCGACCGCTCCCGGCGCCCCTGCGCAGGCAGCCGTCGACCGTGTCGCGGGCGATGGCGGCGCGGAGGAGGGCGATGGCGCGCGCGCAGAAATCGTCGTACGCGACCGCGCCGGTCGCTCGCTGCTGGATGCGTCCACGCTGCCGCCGCTGCCGGTCGCGCCCGGCCGCCCGCATTTCCACGTGCTGCAACACGAGGGCGACCGCTGGCGCGTGTATCAGCGCTGGGACGCAGCCGGCCGCCACTGGATCCAGGTCGCGGCGCCGCTGCACGACCGCGACGAACTGCTCGCGGCGCATGCGCGCGCGCTGCTGGTGCCGCTGGCCGGCTTGTTGCTGCTGTTGCCGCTCGCGATCTGGCTCGGGCTGCGGCTGGGCCTGGCCCCGGTGCGCGCGGTGTCGCGCGCGATCGATGCGCAGCCGGCGCGGCCGCCCTTGCTGACCCGTGCCGATGTCCCCGCCGAACTGTTGCAGATGACGCGCGCACTGGACGCGCTCGTGGCCGACCTCGATGCCACGCTGGCGCGGGAACGCCGCTTCACCGCGGACGCCGCGCACGAATTGCGGCATCCGCTGTCGGTGCTGCGGATGGAACTCGACCTCGCTGGTGTCGATGGCGACGCGACCGCGCGCGAACGCCACCTTCAGCGCGCCCGGGAGGGACTCGAGCGGATGGAGCGATTGGTCGCCCAATTGCTCACGCTGGCGCGCGTCGAGTCGGTCGACGGTCTCGACGATGCCGGCATGTCCGCGGAACTGGTCTCGCCGGCAGCGCTTGCGCGCGAGGTGCTGGCGACGGCGGCCGAACGCGCGGCGCCGCGCGGCATCACCCTCTCGCTGCAGGCCGACGAATCGGTGTACGTGCGCGGCAGCCCGGGCCTGCTGTCGATCGCGCTGGGCAACCTGGTGGACAACGCGAGCCTCCACGGCCGCCCGCAGGGTCATGTCGACGTGGCCGTCGCGCGCGTCGGTGACATCGTCGAACTGGTCGTCGACGACGACGGCCCCGGCTTCGCGCCCGGACAGGTCGCGCACATCGGCGAGCGGTTCCTGCGCGGTGCCAGCGCAGGCACCGGCAGCGGGCTCGGTCTTTCCATCGCCCAGGCCATCGCTGCGCTGCACGGTGGCAGCCTGGCTGTGGCGACGTCACCCACGGGCGGCGCGCGCATCATCCTTCGAATGCCTTCCCCCCAACCATGAGGTCCTCCATGCGCAACATCCTCGCCATCGTCCTGGCCGCAAGCCTGGGCACCCTCGCGCCGCAAGCCGTCGCGCAGCACCACGCGCACCCTCCCGCCGCGACGCCGGCCACGCAGGCCGCGGGACCGGCCGCCCGCTACGCCACTGATGCGCCGCTGCGCAAGGGCATGGCCGATATCCGCACGGCGGTCGGCATGCTCGAGCACGCCGCGCACGGTCACCTCGACGCCGCGCAGGTGCGTACGCTCGCGGCGAACATCGAGCGCGCGATCGGCGGCATCATCGCGGAGTGCAAGCTCGATCCGCAGGCCGATGCGGCGCTGCACGGGATCATTGGGCGGCTGGGCGCGGGCATCGCGGCGCTGAAGGAACACCCCGGAGACGCCACACCGGTCGCGGGCATGCGCGCCGCGCTCGACGACTACGCGCGGATGTTCGACGATCCTGGCGTGGTCCCCGCTGCATCACCGACGGCGATGCAGCACGTGCACTGACCGACGGGTTCAGCCGGAAGCGGCGACCCGCTGCCAGAGCGCGTCGACGCGCGCTTCGACGGCGGGATCCGGCACGATCGGCCGGCCCCACTCGCGCACCGTTTCGCCGCGCCACTTGCCGGTCGCGTCGATGCCGAGCTTGGAGCCGAGCCCGGCCACCGGGCTTGCGAAATCGAGATAGTCCACCGGCGTGTTCTCGACCAGCATCGTGTCGCGCGCCGGATCCACGCGCGTGGAAATCGCCCACAGCACCTGGCCCCAGTCGCGCGGATCGATGTCCTCGTCCACGACGATCACGAACTTGGTGTAGGTGAACTGGCGCAGGTAGGACCACACCGCCATCATCACGCGCCTCGCGTGGCCGGCGTACTGCTTGCGGATCGATACGACGGCGATGCGGTACGAGCAGGCCTCCGGTGGCAGGTGGAAGTCGACGATGTCCGGGAACACGCGCCGCAGGATCGGCACGAACACCTCGTTGAGCGCGACCGCGAGCATCGATGGCTCGTCGTGCGGGGCGCGCCCCATGTAGCTGCCCTGGTAGATGGCGTCGCGGCGCATCGACATGCGCTCGATGGTCAGCACGGGGAAGGGTGCGACCGCGTTGTAGTAGCCGGTGTGGTCGCCGAACGGCCCCTCCGGCGCGGTGTCGCCGGGCGCGATGTGGCCTTCGAGCAGGATTTCGGCGCCTGCCGGCGCGTCGAGGCCGGTGAGGTCGCTGCGCCAGGTGCGGCTGCGCTCGCCGCGGAGCAGGCCCGCGAACTCGAATTCCGACAGCGTGTCCGGCACCGGCGCGACCGCGGCCAGCGTGGTCGCCGGGTCCGCGCCGATCGCCACCACGACCGGGAATTTCGCGCCGGGATGCACGCGCCGCCAGTCGGCGAAATCGAGCGCGCCGCCGCGGTGCGCCAGCCAGCGCATGATCACGCGGTTGCGGCCGAGCACCTGCATCCGGTAGATCGCGATGTTCTGTCGCGGCTGGCGCGTACCGCGCGTCACGACCAGGCCCAGCGTGATGAGCTTTCCGGCGTCGCCGGGCCAGCAGCGCTGGATCGGCAGGCGCGCGAGGTCGATGTCTTCGCCTTCGAGCACGACATCGCGGAAGGCAGCGTCATGCACGCGGCGCGGCGCGACGTGCGCGAGCTGCGCGAACTCCGGCCAGGCCTGCAACGCCTGGCGCAGGTTGGCCGGCCAGCGCGGTTCCTTGAGCGCGGCCAGCAGTTCGCCGAGTTCGCGCAGGCTGGCGAGCGGGCGGCCCGCGAGCGCGGCTTCGATGCGTTCGCGCGTGCCGAACAGGTTGCCGAGCAAGGGATGCGACGAGCCGGCGGGATGCTCCATCAGCAGGGCGGGGCCGCCGGCGCGCAGCACGTGCTGGCACAGTGCGGTGGCCTCGAGGTCCGGGTCGACCGGTTCGGCGATGCGGACCAGCTGCTTGCGGGCTTCCAGCTGCGCCAGGAAGCCGCGCAGGTCGTGGTGGCTCATGCGGGCACTGCGGACACGGTCGCGCGCAGCGCCGCGAGCTGCGGGCGCGGATCCAGGCCGCGCGTCGCGAGCCATGCCGCGTCGAACAGCGTGTCGTGGTAACGGTCGCCGAGGTCGCCCAGCAAGGTGACGATCGCGCCTGGCTGCCCCTCGTCGCGCATCGACGCGGCAAGCCGCAGGCAGGCCGCGAAATGCGTGCCGGACGATCCGCCGCGGCGGCGCCCGAGCAGTTCTTCCAGCAGCCAGGCCGCGGCGATGGATTCGGCGTCGTCGACTTCGATGACGGCGTCGACGATCTCGAACAGGAAGCCCGGCTCCACGTGGCGGCGGCCGATGCCTTCGATCACGGTAGGCCGCGTCGCCACGGCATCGTGGTCGTCCTCGCGCCAGCCGTTGGCGAACGCCGCGCCGGTCGGGTCGGCGACGCACAGGCGCGTGTCCAGGCCGCGATAGCGCAGGTATCGACCGATCGTTGCGGAGGTACCGCCGGTGCCGGCGCCGCAGACGATCCATGCCGGCACCGGGTGGGGTTCGCGCGCCAGCTGTCCGAGGATCGATTCGGCGATGTTGTTGTTGCCGCGCCAGTCGGTGGCGCGCTCGGCCAGTGCGAACTGGTCGAGGTGGCAGGCGCCGCCGAGCGCGATTTCGCGGGCCCGCGCCTGCGGGTCGACGCCGGGCGGGGTGAGCTCGCAGCGGCCGCCGAGCGCGCGCACGGCCTCGATCTTCGCGGGCGCGGTGCAATCGGGCATCACCGCCGTGAACGGCAGCCCGAGCATGCGCGCGAACCAGGCTTCGGAGATCGCGGTGCTTCCGGAAGACGCATCGACGACGGCCTGGCCTTCGGCGAGGCGCCCGTTGCACAGCGCGTACAGGAACAACGACCGCGCCAGCCGGTGTTTCAGGCTGCCGCTGGGATGCGTCGCTTCGTCCTTGAAATAGAAGTCGATGCCCGGGAACGCGGGCAGCGCCAGATGCAGCAGGTGCGTGTCGGCCGAGCGCGCGGACTCCCGGTGCAGGGCCGAGACGGCGCCGGCGACCCAGGCGCGGCCGTCGTGGTGTTCAGCGCAGGCGGGCACGGATCCGTTCCTCCAGGTGCGCGAAGTAGAGCTCGATGTAGCTGATGCCGTTCTCGCGGTCGATCAGGTAGGGATTCATCAGCGTGTGGCGCAGGACCACGAGGCCGTCGTCGTCGTCGGGCCCGTGTGCGTCGAGGCCGAGCGACGCGAGGATGCGCGTGCGGTCGTTGGCATCGAGCAGGTCGAGGTGCAGGCTTGTGACCGAGCCGAAGAATTCATGCGACTGCAACGGCTGCCGCGGGTTGCTGCGCAGCCCGTCGTGCAGCGCGCGCACGCACGCGCTGGCGGCCGCGATGCTGCGGTTGCCGCGCGGGTTCACCGCCATGCACACCAGGTTCGTGTCGGGCGCGAAGGGGACGCAGACCGTCGCCACGTCCGCGACCGCGGCCGCCAGTGACTGCGCGCCGGCGTGGAAGGCCTCGGCGGCGCGGATCGAATGCTGCTGCAGCTGGCCGAAGCCTTCGTGGTCCAGCGGCAGCACCTTGTGCGTCACGTGGACCGCGGCGGCTGCGGCGCCCGGCTTGGAGCCTTCGATGGTGTACAGGCCGAGACTGCGGTAATGGGCGAGGTAGTCGGCCGGCGCGTCGCCATGGAACACGTAGTCGGCGCCCTCGGCGAGCAGGGCCATCGCGCGGTGGTCGCGGCAGACGAAGGCTCCGGCGCCGTAGGGCAGGTAACCGAGCTTGTGCGGATCCACGGTGATCGAGTCGGTGCGTCCCAGCGCGGCGAACGCGGCATGCACCTGCGTCGACGGGAACGCGTGGAAGCCCTCGGCGACTTCATCGCGGTTCCGCAGGCTGCCATCCGGGTTGCGGAACAGGCTGGCCAGGTAGCCGCCCCAGGCTGCATCCACGTGCACGCCGAAACCGAAGCCGCGGGCTTGCGCCTCGTCGCGCGCATCGCAGATCCCGTCGATGGGATCGATGCTGCCGTATTCGGTGGTGCCGAGCACGCCGACCACCAGCAGCACGGGTTGCCGGTCCCGCTCGCAGGCCCCGATGCATTCGGCGAGCGCGTCGACGTCCATGCGCATGCCGTGCTGCGCGACCGGCCGCAGCTGCGCGCGCCCAAGGCCCAGCAGCTTCAGCCCCTTGCTCCACGAGTAGTGCGCCGTGCACGGCGCCAGCACCACCGGCGGCCGCAGCTCGCGGTGGAGGTCGAAGAATGCGGCGATGCCGAGCTGTTCGAGGCGCTGGGCGTCGACCTGCGCGCGCCAGTGGCGACGCTCGCGCGGCGCGAGCCGGCCGAGCCAGTCCTGCCAGTGCTGCAGCAGGGCGATGCCGGCGTCGTGCCCGAGGTTGAAAGCGGCCCAGTCGTCGGGCGGCAGGTCTTCCCACGGCACGTTCGCCGCGCGCAGCGCGACCGGGAAGGCCTTCAGCGCGAGCGCCAGGCGCAGCGCCTGCAGGTTGGCCGAGGTGCCGCCGGACGCGAGGTGGCCGAACGCGCAGGACGGCAGCGCCGGATCATGCGGATATCCGAGCATGCGCGCGAGCTGCAGGCCGGCGCGCACCTCGAGGTCCACCGTCACCGGTGCCGCATCCTCGCTGACGTTGTTCGGGTTGTAGGGCAAGGTCAGGATCTGCGCCGCGAGCCCCGGCAACAGCAGGTCGGAGACCATGTGGCCGAGGTAACGCGGGCTGTGGAACGGCACCGACTGCTTCAGCGCCGCCGACAGTTGGTGCAGTTCGCGGCGCATCCGTGCCTCGAGCTGCTGGTAACCGGGGCGTTGCGTGGCGCTGGTCGGGATCGCGGGCGGATCGGCCGGATGGAAGTTGCGCCGCCAGTACACGTGGTCGCGCAGGAACTCGACGACCAGCTTCTCGAGCAGGCTGTCGTTTTCGCCATACGGGCCGAGGAAGCAGGCATCGACCATGCCCGGCCCGGCCGCCACCCGCGTTTCCGTCGTCGACATGTGCGTTCAGCCCAGGAACGGCAGCAGCCAGCCGGCCGGGTTGTGCATGCGGGCGATGCCGAAGGCCGTGGCGTAGGCGAGCAGCGCGGCGGCGTAGAATCCTGCGCGCGCGCCGCGCCCGCGGCGGCTGCGCATCATCGCGATGCCCAGCACGATGTAGGCCGCGACGAAGCACAGCTTCACCGACAGCCAGTGGTTGGCGAACATCGCGCCCGGCAGGATCGTCAGCAGCATCAGCGCGGCGGTGAGCAGCACCGTGTCGATCGTGTAGCTGCCGTAGCGCAGCACCGCGTTGCGTGGCCACGAATGCCCGGCCAGCACGCCGAGGCCGCGCAGCGCGAACAGCGCGCCGCTCAGGCACACCGCCGCGATGTGGACCTGGCGGATCTGCGGATAGAACTCGATCATGCCGCCGGCTTCGGTCATGGCGGCTCAGCCCGGCCTGCCGTCGGTGCGCGGCGTGCCGTAGATGTGCAACGAGCGCAGGACCCAGGGCGCGAACGCAACCAGCCAGCCGGCTGCGGCGGCGGCCTGCCAGGCCATCTGGTCGGGCACGAGTTCTGCGACGATGCGCAGCACCGCGACCAGTTGCAGGGCCGCGAACGCGAACGCTGCCGCGCCACCGAGTTCCAGCGGCCGGCCCGAATGGCCCTGCGTTACCCGCGTGACCATGGCCACCAGCAGGCTGCCGAAGAAGCCGATGAACAGGGCGTGCGCCGGGGCCCGACCGAGCACGAAGCCCTGGCCCAGCGCGTACATCACCGATTGCACGACGTACAGCGCCATCGCGACCGGCAACCACGCGTAGCCGCGGAACAGCACATGCAACAGCGCGCGTTGGGCCGGCTGGCCGCGCATGCCCTCGGTCCGGGCACGCGGCCAGTTGTGCCACAGCCACGTGCCGGCGAGCGCGAACAGCGGCGCATCCGCCAGCCACAGCCACTGGTAGCCGTGGACCAGTTCCATCGCCAGGTGCAGCAAGGCGAGCGCCCAGAACACGCCAAGCACCCACAGCGGTCGCCACGGCTTGTAGCCCGGCACCATGTTGCCCGCGAAGAACGGGAACATGCGGTGCGCGACGGTGAAGTACACCGGCAACAGCAGTCCCCACGTGCCCATCTTGATCGACGCGAACACCAGGCGCGCGTCGCCGGTGTGCAGGAACACGGCGTACGCGAGGAAACCGGCGAAGCCCAGCAGCATCGCGCCGCCGCACGAGATCGCGTGCCAGGTCTTGCCGCCGTCGCGCCACAGCCAGCGCAGCAGGTAGAACAGGCCCGTCGCCCAGCCGGCGATGGTGAACACCGCGCCCAGGTGCAGCAGGTGCGCGGGGCCGAACGCACCGGCGAGCGTCAGCAGCTGCCCGCCGAACAGGCCGATGCCCACCGGCACGTAGTGCCAGCGGCCGATGTCGTCCAGGCCCATCCAGCGCGGGAACACCGTGAGCAGGAAGCCGAACATGAAGGGTGCCAGCACCTGGTACTGCATGACGATCGCGTGGATCCAGCCGCCGTAGACCGCCGGCTGGCGCAGTCCGATCACGTGCCAGCGCGTGTCGACCAGCCACAGCGTCCACCAGGCCATGGCCAGCAGCACGTTGCCGGCGCCGACCGCGAACATCAGGCGGTGCGGCGCATGCGCGAGGAAGCGGGGCGAGGGCATCGTGTCCATGGGTTCAGCCGCTGCAGCCGCCGCAGCACACCGACGGCAGCTGGCGCAGTCGCGCGTTGTCCGCGGGCAGCCCGGCTTCCGCCAGGCAGGCCAGCAGCTCGGCGCGCGTCAGCACCGTGGCCATGCGGATGGTGCGGCCATCCGCGTCGAGGTCCACCAACGCCGCCGGATCCAGGTCGACGATGGCGCGGTCCAGCGGCGCCAAGTCGGGCGCCGCCACCGGTGATTCGAACGCGAACTCGGCCATGGGCCTACTCCCTGTCTTCGCGGCGACGCGGCGCGATCCACAGCCGCAGCATGAACCAGCACAGGGCCAGCGCGCCGACGCTGAAGATGGTGTCGCCGGGCACGCGCATCCACACCAGCATGTCCACGATCGGCTTGTTCATGAAGTCGGCCGAGCGCGCGTACCAGTAGCCGTGCTCGATCGCGGCCAGCAGCTGCATCGTGCCCAGCGGCAGCAGCGTGAGCAGCGCCATCAGCGCCAGGCCGATGTTGAGGCACCAGAACGCGATCTTGAGCGCCTTGACGTTCCACTGCAGGTGCCCGCGCAGGCCGCGCATGCAGAACAGCACCAGCGCGATGCCGAGCATGCCGTACACGCCGAACAGCGCCGTGTGCCCGTGCAGCGGGGTCAGGTTCAGGCCCTGCATGTAGTACAGCGACAGCGGCGGGTTGATGAGGAAGCCGAACAGGCCCGCGCCCACCAGGTTCCAGAACGACACCGCGATGAAGAACAGGATCGGCCAGCGATAGCGCTCCATCCACGGCGTGGCCTGGCCGAGCTTCCAGGTGTGGTAGGCCTCGAACCCGATGTAGGCCAGCGGCACCACTTCCAGCGCGCTGAAGCTCGCGCCCAGCGCGACCACCGCGATCGGCGTGCCGACGAAGTACAGGTGGTGCAGCGTGCCGAGCACGCCGCCGGCCATGAACACGATGGTCGCGAACAGCACCGCCACCGCCGCGCTCGAGGCGCGGATCAGCCCGAGCTTGGTGAAGATCAGCGCCATCACCGCCGTGGCGAACACTTCGAAGAAGCCTTCCACCCACAGGTGGACCAGCCACCAGCGCCAGTACTCGACCTCGGAGATGTGGGTGTGCTCGTTCCACATCAGCGCCGAGCCGAAGAACAGCCCGATGCAGACGGTGGACAGGAACAGCAGGCCGACGATCGAGCGCGTCGGCGACGCCGGCCCGCGCAGGACCGGCCACAGCGAGCGCCCGACGAGGGTGAGCCACAGCATCAGGCCGACGAACAGGAACCACTGCCAGAAGCGGCCCATGTCGGCGTATTCCCAGCCCTGGTGGCCGAACCAGAAGTTGACCGGGCCGATGCCGAGCTTCTGCATCACCGCCATCCACTGCCCGGCGAACGAGCCGACCACGATGATCAGCAGGCAGGTGAACAGGAAGTTGACGCCCAGTCGCTGGAATTTCGGTTCATGCCCCGACAGCGCCGGGCCGATGTACAGGCCGGTGCCTAGCCATGCGACCGCGATCCACAGCACCGCGAGCTGCGTGTGCCAGGTGCGCGTGATCGAGTAGGGCAACACCTCGGATATCGCGAATCCGTAGGCCTGCTGGCCTTCGACCTGGTAGTGCGCGGTGATCGCGCCGAGCAGGATCTGCACCACGAACAGCGCCAGCACCACCCAGAAATACTTGGCGGTGGCGCGCATCGAAGGCGTGACCTTCACTTCCGCGAACGGGTCGGACTTCGGCAACTCCAGCGGCAGCTCGCCCCGGCCGTGGCTGACGGCGTGGTGCCAGCCGAGCACGCCGATGCCGGCGATCAGGAACAGCACGCTGAAGGCCGACCACACCCACAGTGCCGGCGGCGGCGTGTTGCCGATCAGCGGTTCCGCCGGCCAGTTGTTGGTATAGGTGACGCGCGCAGGTGCAACGCCGGCCTGGGTCGGTGCCAGGCTGTTGCCGGCTTCCGCCGGGCGTTCGGTCCCCGCGGCCCATGCCGTCCACCAGAAGAAGGCGCTGAGCGCGCGGCGATGACCGGCATCGGGCACCGTGCCTTCCTTCATCGCATAGGCTTCGCGCAGCTTCGCCGTGGCCGGATCGTTGCCGAACAGGCTTTCGTAATGCGCGGCGACGTTCGAGAGCGCGGCCAGGCGATCGCGGCTGATCGAGATCGTGCCCGTGGCCGGATCGTAGGTGTTGCGGCGCATCTCCTGCTGCAGGCGCCCGCGCAGCGCGCCCTGTTCCTCGGGCGGCAGCAGGTCGTAGCTGGCCATGCTGTCGTCCTGGCGCGCCCACAGGTCGAGCAGCTCGACCGCTTCGCGATGCAGCCAGTCGGCGCTCCAGTCGGGCGCGACGTAGGCGCCGTGGCCCCAGATCGAGCCCAGCTGCATGCCGCCCATCGACTGCCAGACCTCGCGGCCTTCCTCGATGTCGGCACGGGTGAAGGCGACCGTGCCGTCCGCGGCGACGACCTGCTCGGGGATGGGCGGGGCGGCGCGGAAGATTTCCGTGCCGGCCCAGAGCAGCACGCCGAAGGACACCACCAGCAGGGTGGCGAGGACGATCCAGAGCTTGCGCGTGCTTTCCATGGGCTTCTCCCGGGGTTGGCGGCATGGTGCGAGACGGCGCCCGCGACAGCCATGACCCAGGTCAAGCCACGCGTGTCAGGACTGCTGGAGGATCGCTCCGGCGATGCCTTCGAGGCGCTTGCGGTCCGCCAGTTCCACTTCGCGGCGGTCGACCTGGATCAGGCCTTCATCGTTGAAGCGCTTGAGCACGCGGCTCACCGTTTCCGGCGCGAGCCGCAGGTAATTCGCGATGTCGGTGCGCGACATCGTGAGCTGGAAGCGGTCGGGAGAGAATCCGCGCGCGGCCAGGCGCCGCGACAGCCGGATCAGGAACGCGGCCATGCGCTCGTCCGCCGACCAGTCGCCGGCGAGCAGCGAGGCGGTGCCGATGTCGCGGCTGAGCAGCTGGAACAGCGTCTGCTGCAGGCGCGGCAGGCGCGCGGCGAGTACCGAGATCTTCGGGAACGAGAACCGGCACAGCGTGACCGTGTCCAGTGCGATGGCGTTGCAGGGGAAGCGGTCCTCGGCGATCGCGTTGAGGCCGATCAGCTCGCCCGGCAGGTGGAAGCCGAGCACGTGCTCGCGGCCGTCGCGGTCGATGGTGTAGGTCTTGACCGTGCCGGCGCGCACCGCGGCGATCGCCTCGAACGGGTCGCCTTCGCGGAACACGTGGTCGCCGGCATGCAGCGGGCCGATGTGCTCGACCAGCATGTGCAGGTCCATCAGCTGGCTCTTGTCCATGCCCTGCGAGAGGCAGGCATGCGAGAACGCGCAGGTCGAGCAGAAGGTGTAGGCGTCGCCGTCGTCGGCGACGATGTTGCGGTCGACGCGCGGGAACTCGGTGGCGCTCATGACCGGCGCTCCGGAAGGCAGGGTCGGGTCAGATCGCGCGGGAAAACCGGGGCGCGGTGTCTTGGGCCTGGTTCGAACCAGTAAGGGGTGCGAGGTAGCGGTCGAAGCACATCGCGATATTACGCAACAACAGGCGTCCTTGCGTAGTCGCCACGATGCGGTCGGGGCCGACCCGGACCAGGCCGTCGGCTTCCAGCGGGGCCAGCTTCGCCAGCGCGTCGGCAAAGTAGCTGGCGAAATCGACGCCGTGGCGCCGTTCCAGCGCGCGGATCGGGATTTCGCCCTGGCACATCAGGTGCTGGATCAGGTCCGCGCGCAGTACGTCGTCCTCGTCCAGGCGCAGGCCGCGGAACACCGGCAGGCGACCCTCGTCCAGCGCGATCTGCCAGCTGGGCAGGTCGCGCGGGTTCTGGCTGAAGCTGTCGCCGACGTGGCTGATCGCGCTCACGCCCAGGCCCACCAGGTCGGTATTGGCGTGGGTCGTGTAGCCCATGAAGTTGCGGTGCAGCGTGCCGCGTTCCTGCGCCTGCGCCAGGTCGTCGTCGGGCAGGGCGAAGTGGTCCATGCCGATGTAGGCGTAGCCGGCGGCGGTCAGCTTGTCGATCGCCAGCTGCAGCAGCGACAGTTTCGTCGCCGCGTCCGGCAGCTGCGACGCGTCGATCTGGCGTTGCGCCTTGAACATCGCCGGCAGGTGCGCGTAGCTGTAGACGGCGAGCCGGTCGGGCCGCATGTCGACCACGGTGTCGAGCGTGCGCGCGAAGCCCTCCGCCGACTGCTTCGGCAACCCGTAGATCAGGTCGATGTTCACCGAGCGGAAGCCGGATTCGCGGCAGGCATCGACCACCGCGCGCGTTTCCTCGACCGACTGGATCCGGTTCACCGCTTCCTGCACCGCCGGGTCGAAGTCCTGCACGCCGAAGCTGGCGCGGTTGAAGCCCAGCGCGCCGAGCGCACGCACGTCCGGCGCGTTGGTGAAGCGCGGGTCGAGTTCGATCGACAGGTCGCGCGTCGACGAATCGGAGAAGCGGAAATGGCTGCGCAGCGTGTCGAGCAGTTCGCCCAGCTGCGCCGGCGACAGGAAGTTGGGCGTGCCGCCGCCCAGGTGGAGCTGGATGACTTCACGGTCGCGGTCGAACAGCTCGGCCGTGAGCGCGATCTCGCGGTACAGGCGCACCAGGTAGGCCGCGCCGCGCGCGAGGTCGCGGGTGATGATGCGGTTGCAGCCGCAGTAGAAGCACGGGCTCATGCAGAACGGCACGTGCACGTACAGCGACAGGCGCGGCGGGATCGGGTCGCCGTTGCTGGCGGCGACCGCCGCGCGCAGTTCCGCTTCGCCGAAGCCCGCGTGGAATTGCGGCGCGGTCGGGTACGAGGTGTAACGCGGGCCCGGCCGGTCGTAGCGGGTCAGCAGGTCGGCGTCGAAGCGGGGATTGGCGAGCATGGGGTGCAGTCTGCGCACGCAAGTGCCTGTTCGCCTTGACCCTGGTCAACCGGAACCCAACTGCGGGATCTGCTTCGGGGAGGGCGACGGAAGCGTGCAGTGACTTCCGGGGGACGCCGTGAATACGTCCATGTAGGCTCGTCGGCGCCATCCATGGCGCCGAAGCCCCCGGAAGTCCCCGCACGCTCCCGCCGCCGCCCCAAGCGAGTCCCGCGTCTTCGTCGGAAGAGCAAAAGCGCGTCGCGTCTCGAAGCTTCGGCGCGCCACGTCCGCGTGTCGCCGTGGATGCGAGGGGTTCGGGTCGGGGACGTCGAAAACATGGATGTTTTCGAAGAGGCTCCATGGATGGATTCACGCCGGTCCCCGGCCCGGACCCCTCG
>CAMLSB010000030.1 GCA_946482565.1 uncultured Lysobacteraceae bacterium
TCGGCGACCAGTACAGGCGCGTCGAGGCGGATCGCGACGAGAAGATCGCGTGGGCGCGAGCGACCGAATCGAACCTCGCCGAAGCGGGAAGCAGGATCGTGCAGCTGCAGGAGGAACTGTCCGGGGCCGCCGCATGGGCCGCTTCGCTGCAGGCCGAGCTGGAAGCGCTCGGCGACCAGTACAGGCGCGTCGAGGCGGATCGCGACGAGAAGATCGCGTGGGCTCGCTCGCTCGAGCAGGAATTGCAGGGCGCGCGCCGTGCGCATGGAGAAGTGTCCGCCGAGGCCGCCAGGCTGGCAGTGGAAGTCGAGAGGATGAAGGTGGAAGAAATGGCAATGGAACGCCTCGGGCGGCAGATACTGGAGGAGTTCGACGCGTTGCGCGGCGAAATGGCGCGGCGATCCGACGCCGACCTGCAGGCACGGGAGGAAGCCGAAGGCCAGGCCGCGACGTTGATGGCGACCCTGGAGGATGTCCATGCGACGCTGGCGTCCGTGCGCGCCGAAATGGACGGCTTGCGGGAATCCCGCGATGAAATCCAGTGCAAGCTCGACGCCCGTCGCGAGCACGCGGAAGCACTCGAACGCGACCTGCAGGCAGTGCTGGGTTCCCGGTCCTGGCACATTACGGCGCCGTTGCGCTGGCTGATCGCAAGGCTCACCGGCCGTGGCGATGGCATCGCGATGCCGAAGCTCCGCACGGACGCCTCCGGCGCCGCGCGGCCTGCCGTTCCCTCGCCCGATGCGGGGCCGGACCCGCTGGCAGGCGTCGCGTTCGAGGACGTCGGGAGTCCGCTGGTCTCGGTCGTGATCCCCGCCTACGGCAAGCTCGACTACACGGCGGCCTGCCTGCGCTCGCTCCACGTCCTGCCCGACCGCGCCACGCGCGAAGTGATCGTCATCGAGGATCATTCCGGGGATGCCGGGATGGAGCGCCTGCGGCGCGTTCCCGGACTGCGGTACCACGAGAACGCCACCAACCTCGGCTTCCTGAAGTCCTGCAACCAGGCGCTGCAGCTGGCGCGCGGCGAATACGTCTGCTTCCTCAACAACGACACGGAAGTGATGCCCGGCTGGCTCGACGCGCTCGTCGACGTCTTCGCCCGGCACCCGGACGCGGGGATGGCGGGTTCGAAGCTCGTTTACCCGGATGGCAGGCTGCAGGAAGCCGGCGGCATCCTCTGGCGCGACGGCTCGGCGTGGAACTACGGCCGGCTCGGCGACCCGTCGGCGCCGGAGTTCAACTACGTGCGCAAGGCCGACTACTGCTCGGGCGCGTCGATCCTGCTGCCGCTGGCGCTGTTCCGCGCGCTGGGCGGATTCGACGAGCGCTACGCGCCGGCCTATTGCGAGGACTCGGACCTCGCGTTCCAGGTGCGCGCCGCCGGCCGCGAGGTGTACTACACGCCGTTCTCGACCGTCGTGCACCACGAAGGCATCTCGCACGGCACCGACACCGGCAGCGGGATCAAGGCCTACCAGGTCGCCAACCAGGAGAAGTTCCGGGAACGCTGGCGGCGCGAACTGGAGATGCACTATCCCAACGGGCAGGAGATCCTCCGCGCCAGGGACCGCGCGTGGTCGCGTCCCGTGGTGCTGGTGGTCGACCACTACGTGCCGCAACCGGACCGCGATGCCGGTTCGCGCACGATGCTTGCCTTCCTGCGCCGGCTGGTCGAGGCCGGCTGCGTGGTCAAGTTCTGGCCCGACAACCTGCATTTCGATCCGGAATACGCGCCCGCGCTGCAGGCGATGGGCGTTGAAGTCCTGCACGGTTCGCGCTGGAGCCAGCGCTTCGGCGCGTACATGGAAGAGAACGGAAGCGCCATCGACGCGGTGCTGCTGTCGCGCCCGCACATCGCGCCCGGTTACCTGCCCGCGATCCGACGCCATGGCCGCGCCCGCGTGGCGTACTACGGGCACGACCTGCACTTCGTCCGCATGCGCGAGCAGGCCGGCGTGACCGGCGGCGACGCGGATTCCCGGAGCATCCGCGAGATGGAGCGGCAGGAGCGCGAATTGTGGCGCGCTGCCGATGTCGTCCTCTATCCCTCCGAGGACGAGGCCGCGCGCGTGCGGGAGCTGGAGCCGGGCGTGGATGCGCGCGCGATCACCGCCTACGCGTACGAGCGTTTCGTCAGCGATGCCGTGCCGGAATCGCGCGAAGGGATTCTCTTCGTCGCCGGATTCGCGCATCCCCCGAACGTGGATGCCGCCGCATGGCTGGTGCGCGACATCATGCCGCTGGTCTGGCGGGAGGAACCGGGCGCGCGGCTCACGCTCGTCGGCGCCAATCCGACCGCGGACGTGCTCGCGCTGGCCGGCGCGCAGGTGGAGGTGACCGGTTTCGTGAGCGATGCCGAACTCGAGCGGCGTTACGCGTCTGCGCGCGTCGCGGTCGTGCCGCTGCGCTTCGGCGCGGGGGTCAAGAGCAAGGTCGTCGAGGCGCTGCAGCAGGGCCTGCCGCTGGTCACCACGTCGACCGGTGCGCAGGGCCTCGACGGGCTGGCCGATGTCGCCCGGGTCGCCGACGATCCGGCGCGGATCGCGGCGGGGATCGTGGCGCTGTTGCGCGATGATGCGGCCTGGCGCCGGGCATCGGCGCTCGGCGCGCGCTATGCCGCGGCGCGGTTTTCCCCTGCCGCGATGGGCGCGGCGCTGCTGGATGCGTGCGGCTTGCCGCAACGGGAGGAGGGACGATGATCGTTCGCGCGCGCGCGCCGCTCAGGCTGGGCCTGGCCGGTGGCGGGACCGACGTGGCGCCGTTCTGCGACCAGCACGGCGGCTTCGTGATGAACGCGGCGATCGACAAGTTCGCCTATGCGATCGTCGATGCTTCGCCCTCCGGGCAGGTGGAATTCCACGCGCTCGACCATGGCGAGGCCGCCGCGTTCGCGCCCGGCGCGGTCGTCGCGGGTGACGGCAAGCTGCGCCTGCTCGCAGGCGCGTACCAGCGGGTCTGCCGCGATTTCCTCGACGGCAGGCAGCCCGCGCTGCGGATCAGGACGTTTTCCGACGCGCCGCCGGGCTCCGGGCTCGGCTCGTCCTCGACGCTGGTCGTGGCGTTGCTCACCGCGCTGGCGGAATACTTTTCGCTCGCGCTCGGCGAATACGAGGTCGCCCACCTCGCGTACTGCATCGAGCGCCAGGACCTCGCGATGGCCGGCGGCAAGCAGGACCAGTACGCCGCGGCCTTCGGCGGCTTCAACTTCATGGAATTCCATGCCGGCGACCGCGTCATCGTCAACCCGCTGCGGATCAAGGACTGGGTGCTGGCGGAACTCGAGGCGTCGCTGCTGCTGTACTTCACCGGCGTTTCGCGCGAATCCGCGCGCATCATCGACGAGCAGGCGAGGAACGCGGCCGAAGGCTCGCGCGATCCGCTCGAGGCGATGCATGCGCTCAAGCGCGAGGCGGTGCTGATGAAGGAAGCGCTGCTCAAGGGCGACCTGGGCGCGTTCGCGGAGACCATGCAGTCCGGGTGGGTCGCGAAGAAACGCATGGCCAGCAGCATCAGCAACCCGGCGATCGATGCGCTGGAGGCGGTCGCCGTCGCCAACGGGGCGCGGGCGACCAAGGTCTCCGGCGCCGGCGGCGGCGGGTTCATGATGTTCGTCTGCGATCCGGCCGACCGCGTGCGCCTTTCGCGCGCGCTTTCCGGGCAGGGCGGAAGCCTGCTCGATTTCCATTTCAACCCGCAGGGCGCAGTCGCCTGGAGGACCGCATGACGCAGGAATTCATCTCCGCCGAATTCGCCAAGACCCTCGAGAACTTCAGGGCGATGCAGGCCGATGCGCGGATGCACGCGGACATCGCCAGGGCGGTGGAGCTGTGCACGCGCGCGCTGCGCGACGGCGGCAAGGTGATGTTCGCCGGCAACGGCGGCAGCGCCGCCGATGCGCAGCACTGGGCCGGCGAGCTGGTGAGCCGGTTCTACTACGATCGCCCGGGGCTGGCGGCGATCGCCCTCACGACGGACAGCAGCATCCTCACCGCCATCGGCAACGATTACGGCTACGACTACACGTTCGCGCGCCAGGTGGAGGCGCTCGGGCGCGCCGGCGACGTGTTCGTCGCGATTTCCACTTCCGGCAACTCGCCCAACATCGTGCGTGCGGCGGAGGCGGCGCGCGCACGCGGTGTCCACGTCGTCGGCTTCACCGGCGCGGCGGGCGGGAAGCTCGCGCCACTGTCGGACATCTGTTTCCGGGTGCCCTCGGTCGAGACGCCGCGCATCCAGGAAGGACACGAATTCCTCGGCCACCTGCTGTGCGCGCTGGTCGAGGCAGGGATGCATCCGCGCGATGGCGGTTGAAGCGGCGGCCGGAGAGGCGATCGTCCTGGTCGGCGGACTGGGCACGCGCCTGCGGCCGCTGGTCAGCGATGTCCCCAAGCCCCTGGCGCCGGTCGCAGGCAGGCCCTTCCTGGCCTGGGTGCTCGAGCACCTCGCGGAGGCGGGCGTGCGCCGCGCGATCCTGGCCACCGGCTACATGGCGGGCGCCGTGCAGTCGGCGATCGGTACCGAATGGCACGGCATGGCCGTCGACTATTCGATCGAGGACGCGCCGCTGGGGACCGGCGGCGCGGTGCGCAAGGCGCGCGCGATGCTGCGCGGCGACGGCGTCCACGTGTTGAACGGCGATACCTTCCTGCGCTATTCGCCGGCGGCGCTCGCCGCGGCGACGATCCGCAACGGCGCCGGCATCGGCGTCGCGCTGGCCGAAGTGGACGACGTATCGCGCTACGGGGCGGTCGAGCGCGACGGCGACACCATCGTCCGCTTCTCGGAGAAAGGACGCCACGGCGCGGGATGGATCAACGCCGGCTGCTATTTCCTCCCCCCGGAAACGCTCGCCGCTTTGCCGGACGCGGACGCCTTCTCGCTGGAAACCCGGGTCGTCGCGCCGCTCGCCGCCGCGGCCCGCGCGATCGGATACGACGCGACGCGGGGCTTCATCGACATCGGCGTGCCCGAGGACTACCAGCGCGCGCAGTCGCTGTTCGGCGGGCGGGCGTGATGGAAGCCGTCGCGCACTTCGTGGATCCCGGCGCGCGGCGCCTGCTGGAAGGACACCCCGCGCCGCGCGCCGCGCTGTTCCTCGACCGGGACGGGATCGTCAACGCCGACCACGGCTACGTCCACACCGAAGCGCGCACCGACTGGATCCCCGGCATCTTCGAAATCGTGGCCGCGGCCTGGGCCGCGGGGCGCCTGCCCATCGTCGTGACCAACCAGGCGGGCATCGCGCGCGGTTATTACGACGAAGCCGCGTTCCTCGACTATACGCGCTGGGTCCATGCGACGTTCGCGGCGCGCGGCGCGCCGCTGCTCGCGACTTTCTTCTGCCCGCATCACCCCGTGCACGGCATCGGCCCTTACCTGCGCGCCTGCGACTGCCGCAAGCCGGCGCCGGGCATGTTGCTGGCGGCATGCGCGATGTTCGACATCGCGCCGGAGCGATCGTTGCTGCTGGGCGACAAGGCTTCGGATGCCGCCGCCGGAAGTGCCGCCGGCCTCCTGGAAACCAGCCTCGTCGCCCCCGGCGAAGCGCTTCCGTCTCCCAGCGATCTTTTCGGCGGAGGACTGCCTTGAGCGCAACGCGCGTGCCATGCCCGATCTGCAAGCGTGGATCGAGCGAAGCCTATTCGGTGATCGACGGCCATCCCTACTACGCGTGCGAGGCCTGCGGCAGCATCCATGTGTCGCCCGCGCTCCTGGACGCGATCGACGCCGGCAACGCGCCGGTCGGCGAGTACGTCGAGGACTATTGGGAACAGGAGCGCGTCGGCGCCGAGGAGCGCGCTGCCGGCGTCTCCCTGTGCCGGGCGGGCGAGGCGATCCTGTATTGCCGGCGGCCGGTGCAGCGCTTCCTGGACGTCGGCGCCGGGCCCGGCTTCCTGCTGCGCAACCTGGAGTCCCTGCTGGATCCGCAGGGCGATACCTTCCACGGCATCGAGAAATTCCCGCCGGCGTATGCCGCAAGGACGCGCAACTACCACGAGGGCGGGATCGATGGCCTCGCCGGAGCGAAGTTCGACGCGGGCGTGTGCATCGAGGTGGTCGAACACCTGACGCCGCGGATGTTCGACGGCATCGCGGCAGGCCTGGCGCGCGTCAGTGCGCCGGGCGCCTTCTGGCTCTTCAACACCGGCATGCCCGACTACGTGCGCAACGAGGACCCCGGCTACCTGGATCCGGTCCGGCGCGGCCACATCGTGAGCTATTCCCTGGAAGCCGCCGCCATGATCATGGAGCCCCACGGTTTCCACGTCGGCCGGCTCCCCGGCAAGTCGTTCGCGTTCTTCGCGGAGTACCAGCCGGAGGCGGCGATCGACTTCGAAGACAGGATCTACGGCGCCCTGGACGCGAATGCGGCGCTCCTGCAACGGCACGGCCTGCTCTACCACGCCGCGTTCGAGTCGGCGCGTTCATACCTGTACTATGCGGGCTACCTCGAGCGCACGGCATGGGCCTTGTCGCTCCAGGCCGCCGCCGAGCCGACGCGCCGATCCGGAGCCGAGCCATGAAGGACCATGGGCCCCTGGCCCCGCCCGTGCAGCACACGATCCAGGCGTACCTCGCGCGCCGGCGCGACAACTTCCTGCTGCTGCGCATCGTCGCGGCCTTGATGGTGATCTACGGGCACAGCTTCCCGCTGACCCGCGACACCGGCACCACGGACATCTTCCTCCGCCACCACTGGCCGATGTACAGCGGCGACATCGCGGTGGCGATGTTCTTCGTGATCAGCGGGTTCATGGTGTCCGGCAGCTACCTCGCGCGCCACGACCTGCTCGACTTCGCGAAGGCGCGCCTGCTGCGCATCGTGCCGGCGTTCGCGCTGGTGCTCGTGCTGTGCGCCGTGGTGGTCGGGCCGGTGATGACGACCCTGGCCCCCGGCGACTATTTCCGCGACCCGGCGGTCCCGGCCTACGTCTTCAAGAACCTGCATTTCAGCTCGGACATGGCCTGGCAGCTGCCGGGCGTATTCCAGGGCAACGTGCGCGATGCGATCAACGGTTCGATCTGGACCCTGCCCGCGGAAATGCGCATGTACCTGCTGACCGCCGCGCTGGGCGCGTTCGGCCTGCTCGCGCACCGCTGGCTGGGCACGGCGGCGCTGCTGGCGCTGGTGTGGCTCGGCGCGGCGCACCGCGAGTACATCCCGTTGCACCAGGACTGGTTCCGGCTGGCCGGCTTCTTCGCCCTCGGCATCCTCGTGCAGTTGCACAAGGACCGGCTGCACGTGCGCCATGGGGCGATGCTGATGCTGGCGCTGGTGGTCTACCTGTCCATGCGCGCCAGTTCGATGCCGTGGCTCTTCGCCCTGGGCCTGGCCTACTTCTGCTTCTGGTTCGCCTACCGCACGCCGGCATGGGGCTGGCTGGAGCGCTGGGGCGATCCGTCGTACGGCGTCTACCTGTGGGGCTGGCCGGTGCAGCAGGTCCTGGTGGCGAAAATGCCCGGAATGAGCCCGTGGCATAATTTCCTGATTGCGGCCGTGATCGCGCTTTGCCTGGGCTACCTGTCCTGGTGGTGCCTGGAGCGCCCGGTCCTGAAGCTGAAGGGCTGGCGCCCGCGTACGCCGCGATGGTCCCCACCGTTTCGATCCAGACAAACCGGAGTCAACCCATGAAGACCAGGATTCTCATTGTGGCGATGGTGCTGGCCGGCGTGGCCGGCTGCAGCCAGGAAGCCCCGCCCGCAGCTCCCGCGCCATCCGCACAGTCGGGCGCGGCGCCCGGCGCTCCGACCGAGGCCACCGCGGCCACCGCGGCTCCCGCGTCCACGGCGGCAGCGATCGGCGACGCGACGTTCTCCATCACGCCGGGCTCGTTCCGCACCTGCGACGCGCAGGACGGCGCGATCACCGCGACCGCGAAATGGGACGTGGGCGCGAAGAACATCCCCGAAGTCTCGATCTTCGTCACCAACGCGGCGGGCGAGCGCAAGCTGTGGTTGAACGGCAGCGCTTCCGGCGAATCCACGACCGGCAACTGGGTGTTCCCGGATTCGAAGTTCGAGCTGGTCGAACGCGCCAGCGGGAAGGCGATCGCCGACCTGACCGTCAAGGCGACGCCCTGCGGCTGACGCCGGGAGGCCGGTCATGCAGGCACAGGATCCGGGCGACGCGCCGGCGCCGGGCAAACCGCGACTGAGCGTCATGGTGCCCGTCTACAACGAGATCGACGTCCTCCCCGAATTCCATCGCCGCCTCACCGGCGTGTTGCGGGGCTGCGTCGATTCGTTCGAGGTGCTGTACGTCAACGACGGCAGCACCGATGGCTCGCTCGCGTGGATCGAGCGCCTGTGCGTCGAGGACGGGGACGTGTCGCTGGTCGACCTCAGCCGCAATTTCGGCAAGGAAATCGCGATGGCCGCCGGCCTGGACCACGTGCGCGGCGACGCGGTGGTGGTGATCGACGCCGACCTGCAGGATCCGCCCGAACTGATCCCGCGCCTGCTCGAGCAGTGGCGCGCCGGTTACGACAACGTGTACGCGCGCCGTCGCCAGCGCGACGGCGAAACCTGGCTGAAGAAGGCCAGCGCCGCATGGTTCTACAAGCTCATCGGGCGGCTCTCGCGGGTCGACATTCCCCGGGACACCGGCGATTTCCGCCTGCTCAGCCGGCGCGCCGTCGAGGCGCTGCGCCAGCTGCGCGAGCAGCATCGCTTCATGAAGGGGCTGTTCGCCTGGATCGGCTATCCGTCGATCGCGGTCGAGTACGACCGCGATCCGCGCCTGGCGGGCCAGACCAAGTTCAACTACTGGAAACTCTGGAACTTCGCGATCGAGGGCATCACGTCCTTCACCATCGCGCCGCTCAAGCTGGCCACCTACTTCGGCGTCGTGGTGGCGCTGGTGGCCTTCGTGGCGATCGTGTTCCTCGTGGCCAAGACCCTGTTGTTCGGCGATCCGGTGAAGGGCTATCCCTCGCTGATGTCGGTGATCCTGTTCCTCGGCGGCATCCAGCTCATCGCGCTGGGTTCGCTGGGCGAGTACATCGGCCGCATGTTCAACGAAACGAAGGGCCGCCCGTTGTACTTCACCAAGCAATACATCCCGTCGCGCCATGGCCGCGGCTGACCGGGCCGCGCGCCCGGGAGTCCTGCTGCCGCTGCTGGCCGTGGTGGCGGCGGCGCTGGCGTTCAATGCATGGGTACTCGACCCCGCCCATTTCTTCTTCGCCGACGACTGGGGCTGGCTCGATCGCGCGCACTTCCGCCCGTGGCAGGAAACCATCCACCTGTTTCCCACGGCGCTCTACAACGACAGGCCGGTCGGCGAACTGCTGATCCGCGCGATGTACCGCATGTTCTGGCTGCGGCACGGGGCGTGGAACCAGGCCTGGCTCGCCTTGCATGCCCTCAACGCGGGCCTGCTCGTGCTGCTGGCGCGGCCATGGTTGCCGCCGTTCCGGGCGGCGCTGGCGGGCGTGCTCGCCGCGTGCTGGTTCTCGACGCTCACCGCCGTGCACTGGATCGGCGCGGTGTTCGACCTGGTCGGCGCGACGCTGGTGCTGGGCACGTTGCTGGCCTACCAGCACGCGGTGTTGTCCCAGGGGCGTCGCTGGCCGTGGCTGGCCTTGTCGGTGGTGCTCCACCTGGCGGCGATCCGGACCAAGGAATTCGCGCTGGGCATGGTGGCGGTGCTCGCGATCTGGGAGTTCGTGCTGCTGCGGCGCGATGGATGGCGCGAGCGTTGCCTGCGGCTGTCGCCGCACGTGCTGCTGGCCGCCGTGTTCGTCGTGCTTTACGCGATGCTCTACAGGGAGCAGCACACCGCGCTCGAAAACGGCGCGTACGGGCTGTCGCTGACCGCGACGAGCGTGCTGGAGGGGATCGGCTGGTACTTCGCGCAGGCGTTCTATGCCTTCGTTCCCGGCAGCAATGAAACCCACGTCGGCATCGGCTTCGCCTTCGCCGCCGCGGTGGTCGTCGTGGCCTGCTGCAGCCGGGCCGGGATCGCCTCGCTCGCCTCGGCCGCGGTATTGATGGCCGCGGTGTTGCTGCTCGGCCACCAGCGTCATCCGCTGTACCTCTACGTGCCGCACTTCCTCATCGCGATCGCGCTTTGCGCGCCATTCCCGCGACGTCGCGTGGCCGACGTCGTACTGGCGCTGCTGGTGGCGCTGCTCCTCTATTGGCCGGTCCACACCGGCTTCCTGCGCGATGCGCGCAATTTCGTGCTGATCAAGGGCGGCTACAGCAAGACCCTGTTCTACGACTACGCCGCGCTGGCGCAGCAGGGCAAGCCGGTGTCGCCGGTGACGATCGCGGTGTCCGAAACCTACTTCGATCCGTTCTCGTGGGGGTCCGGGGATGCCGTGCGCCTGTACCACGACGATGACGCCATGGAGGTCAGCGTCGTGGCACTGCAGGCCGGCGTGGATCCCTGCGCGGATGCCGCCGGCAGCTGCTTCGTCGAGCGCAAAGGCCACCTGGCGCGGGTGAAGTGAGCCTGCGCGTCCTGCTCCGCCAGGGCGTGAGCTACGGCCTGGTCGGGGGCCTCGCGCTGCTCGTGGACTGGGGCTGCTTCGTGGCCCTGACCTGGGCCGGGGCCGCCGTCGTCCCCGCCAACCTGCTGGCGCGGGTGAGTGGCGCCGGGATCGCCTACGTGCTCAATGGCGCCTTCACCTTCCGCGACCAGCACGGCAGCCGGCTTGGCTGGCGTCGCTTCCTGCGGTTCGCGATCGCGTGGCTGGCGCTGACCGCGGCCAGCACGCTCGCGATGTATGTCCTGCAGGTGCACGCGAGCCTGCAGTGGGCATGGCTCGCCAAGCCGGGCGTCGAACTGGTGCTGGCGGGCATCAGCTTCCTCGCGTACCGCCACTGGATCTTTCGATGAAGCGGTTCGAAGGCGGCAGCGGGCGCTAGAGCGCGGCTTCTAGTGCCGGCAGCACCTGGAACAGGTCGCCGACCAGGCCGATGTCCGCGATCTCGAAGATCGGCGCGTCGCCGTCCTTGTTGATCGCCACGATCGTGCCCGCGTCCTTGATGCCGGTGAGGTGCTGGATCGCGCCGCTGATGCCGACGGCCACGTAAAGCTCGGGCGCGATGATCTTGCCGGTCTGGCCGACCTGCAGCTCGTTCGGCACGTAGCCGGCGTCGACCGCCGCGCGCGAAGCGCCGACCGCCGCGCCGAGCTTGTCGGCGAACTTGTAGATGATCTCGAAGTTCTCCTTCGAACCCACGCCGCGGCCGCCGGAGACCACACGCTTGGCGCTCTGCAGGTCGGGGCGGTCCGACTTGCCGGCGGCGAGGCCGACGTAGCGCGTGTGCGCGGGCAGCGCCGCGTCGACGCTGGCAGCTTCCACCGGCGCGCTGCCGCCGCGCGCGGCTTCCGGCCACGACGCGGTGCGGATCGTGGCGACGACGGCATGGCCTGCCGGCGCCTGCACGGTGACGATGGCGTTGCCGGCGTACATCGGGCGCTTGAACGTGCGCTCGCCTTCGACCGTCATCACGTCCGACACCTGGGCGACGCCGAGCAGCGCGGCGATGCAGGGCATCAGGTCCTTGCCGAAGGTCGTCGACGGGCCGAACACGTGGCTGTAGCCGGCGGCGAGCTTCGCCGCCTGCGGCGCGAGCACCTGCGCGACGGCGTGCGCGTTGGCGGGATTGGCGACCGCGAGCACCTTCGACACGCCGGCGATCCGTGCGGCTTCCGCGGCGACCGCGGAAGGATCGGCGGCGAGCACGACGACGTCGATGGCCTCGGGCGACAGCGCCTGCGCGGCGGAGACGCAGCGCGCGGTGGCGGCGTTGAGCTTGCCGTCGAGGTGTTCGGCGACGATCAGGACCCTGGCACCCATTAGAGCAACCCCCTCTGCTTCAGCATCGCGACCAGTTCGGCCGCGTCCTTCACCATCACGCCGCGGCTGCGTTTCGCCGGCGGCGCGTAATGCGTCGTTTCAAGCGCGTCGCCGGCATCGACGCCGAGGTCGGCGAACGCGATCGTCTCCAGCGGCTTGGACTTGGCCTTCATGATGTCGGGCAGTTTGATGAAGCGCGGCTCGTTGAGGCGCAGGTCGGTGGTGACGACCGCGGGCAGGTCGACTTCGAGCGTCTCGAGGCCGGCGTCGACTTCCCGCACGACGGTCGCCTTGCCATCGGCAATGTCGAGCTTCGAGGCGAACGTCGCCTGCGGGCGGCCCCACAGCGTCGCGAGCATCTGGCCGGTCTGGCTGGCGTCGTCGTCGATCGCCTGCTTGCCGACGATGACGAGGTCGGGCTGTTCCTTCTCGATGAGCTTGAGCAGGGTGCGCGCGGCGGTCAGCGGCTGCACCGGGCCGTCGGCCACCACGTGGATCGCGCGGTTGGCACCCATCGCCAGGCCGTTGCGCAGGTGTGCCTGGGCGTCGGCGGGGGCGATGGTGGCGACGACGACTTCGGTCGCGATGCCCTTGTCGCGCAGGCGTAGCGCCTCCTCGAGCGCGATCTCGTCGAAGGGGTTGGCGGAAAGCTTCACGCCGTCCGTGACCACGCCCGAACCGTCGGGCTTGACCTGGATGCGGACGTTGAAGTCCACCACGCGCTTGTAACCGACGAGGATTTTCATCGTGCTTTGGGGCCGGAATGGGGGCCGGATCGACCGGAGACCCCAATTCTAACCGGTCGCCCGTGGCGGCCCAAACCGGCGCGCCGCCGGAAAAGCCGCCGGGAAACTAGCCGAGCGAGGCCAGCCAGGCGTCGTCGGAGCCTTCCTCGACGCCCTCGAACAGGAACGTGGAGAGGTAGCGCTCGCCAGTGTCGGGCAGCATCGCCAGCAGCACCGAGCCCTGCGGCGCGTCGGCGGCGACCTGCAGCGCCGCGGCGACGGTGGCGCCCGCTGAGACGCCGACCAGCAGGCCTTCTTCCCGGGCCAGGCGGCGCGCGGTGTCGCGGGCGACGATGTCCTCGACGGTCACGATGCGGTCCACGACCTCGCGCGACAGCACGGCGGGCACGAAATCCGGGGTCCAGCCCTGGATCCTGTGCGGCTGCCACTCCTTGCCGGCGAGCAGCGAGGCGACGGCCGGCTCCGCCGCGACGACCGAGAGGCCAGGGCGTGCGAGCTTCAGTACTTCGCCCGCGCCGGTGATGGTGCCCCCGGTGCCCCAGCCGCTGACGAAGTAATCCAGCCGATGGCCGGCGAAGTCGCGCAGGATTTCCGGGCCGGTCGTGTTGCGATGCCAGGCGGGATTGGCTTCGTTCTCGAACTGGCGCGCGAGGAACCAGCCGTGCTTCTTCGCCAGTTCCTCGGCGCGGCGGACCATGCCGGTGCCGCGTTCCGCCGCGGGCGTGAGGATGACCTTTGCGCCGTACGCGCGCATGAGCTTGCGGCGCTCGATCGAGAACGTCTCGGCCATCACCGCCACGAACGGATAGCCGCGGGCCGCGGCCACCATCGCGAGCGCGATGCCGGTGTTGCCGGAGGTCGCTTCGACGATCGTCTGGCCCGGCGCCAGCGTGCCGCGTCGCTCGGCATCGAGGACGATCGCCAGCGCCAGGCGGTCCTTGACCGAGCCGCCCGGGTTGAACGATTCGACCTTGGCGTAGAGCTCGACGTGGGCAGGCGCGAGCCGGTTGATGCGGACGACGGGCGTGCCGCCGATGGTGTCGAGGATGCTGGCGTGGAGGTTCATGGCGGCTCCGTGCGAATCGGGGGAGGTGGAAGAACGAACGCGGGGCGGTGCAGGAGGCGGCCGGCCGTCGGCGGGCGGCACCCCGGGGCCGCGGGCGGCTCCCAGCCCGTACAATCCTCCGCAGGCCCGTCGAGCGCAAATTCCAGCGAATGAGTGTGTCCGCCAGCCACCTCGACCGCCTCGAGGCCGAGAGCATCCACATCCTGCGCGAGGTCGCCGCCGGGTTCCGCAACCCGGTGATGCTGTACTCCGTGGGCAAGGACAGCTCGGTGCTGCTGCACCTGCTGCTGAAGGCCTTCCATCCGGCCCGGCCGCCGATCCCGATGCTGCACGTGGATACCGGCTGGAAGTTCCGAGAGATGATCGCGTTCCGCGACCGCCGCGCCGCCGAGACGGGCGTGGAGCTGCGCACCTGGACCAACCCGGACGGGCTCGCGCAGGGGGTAGGTCCGTTCACGCATGGCGCGACCGTGCATACCGACGTGATGAAGACCCAGGCGCTGAAACAGGCGCTCGACCATTGGGTTTTCGACGCCGCGATCGGCGGCGCGCGCCGCGACGAGGAGAAGTCGCGCGCGAAGGAACGCATCTTCTCGTTCCGGAATGCGCAGCATCGCTGGGACCCGAAGCACCAGCGCCCGGAGCTGTGGGACCTGTACAACACCCGCATCCACCAGGGCGAATCGGTGCGCGTGTTCCCGATCTCGAACTGGACCGAGCTCGACGTGTGGCTCTACATCCATCGCGAGAAGATCCCCGTGCCTTCGCTGTACCTCGCGCGGGAACGCCCCGTGGTGGAGCGGGACGGCGCGCTGATCATGGTCGACGACGCGCGCATGCCGCTGCGGCCGGGCGAGGCGCCGGCGATGCGTCGCGTGCGCTTCCGCACGCTCGGCTGCTATCCGCTGACCGGCGCGATCGACTCCGATGCCGACACGCTGGAGAAGGTCATCGCCGAGATGCTCGTGTCCACGACGTCCGAGCGCCAGGGGCGCGTGATCGACCACGATCCGTCGGCTTCGATGGAGAAGAAGAAGCAGGAGGGCTACTTTTGAAGCCGGGAGACGGGAGGCGGGAGACGGGAGACGGAGGCGGCGCGGCCGCTGCGGTCGAAGCGTACCTGCGCCGGCACGAGACCAAGGACCTGCTGCGCTTCATCACCTGCGGCAGCGTCGACGACGGCAAGAGCACGCTGATCGGGCGGCTGCTGCACGACACGAAGCTGCTCCTGGACGACCAGGTGTCGGCGCTGGAGAGCGACAGCCGCCGGCACGGCACCCAGGGCGAAGCCATCGATTTCGCGCTGCTGGTGGACGGCCTGGCCGCCGAGCGCGAGCAGGGCATCACGATCGATGTCGCGTACCGGTTCTTCGCCACCGACCAGCGCAAGTTCATCGTCGCCGACTGCCCGGGCCACGAGCAGTACACGCGCAACATGGCCACGGGCGCGTCCACCGCGGACCTGGCGGTGGTGCTCGTGGACGCGCGCAAGGGGCTGCTCACGCAGACGCGCCGCCACAGTTACATCGTCTCGCTGCTGGGCATCCGCCATGTGGTGCTGGCGGTGAACAAGATGGACCTGGTCGCTTACGACCAGTCCGTGTTCGAGCGCATCGCCGCCGAATACCGGGCGCTGGCGGCGACACTGGGGATCATCGACATCACCTGCATTCCGCTGTCGGCGCTGCAGGGCGACAACCTGCTGGCGCCCTCGCCGGCGACGCCGTGGTACCAGGGGCCGTCGCTGCTTGGACACCTGGAAACGGTGTCCGTCGCGCGCGGCGTCGCCGACATCGGCTTCCGCATGCCGGTGCAGTGGGTGTGCCGGCCGGACCAGGATTTCCGCGG
>CAMLSB010000031.1 GCA_946482565.1 uncultured Lysobacteraceae bacterium
AGGGCTACGCCAGCCACGAGGAGCGCGTCTTCACCGAAGTCACGAACGCGCGCGCCAAGGTGGGCAGCATCAACGTCAACGCCAACGATCCCGCGTCGCTGCAGCAGTTCCAGCAGGCGCAGGGCGAACTGCAGGGCGCGATCGGCCGGCTGCTCGTCGTCAGCGAGAACTATCCGCAGCTGAAGGCCGACCAGAACTTCCTGCAACTCCAGGCGCAGCTGGAAGGCACCGAGAACCGGATCACGGTGGAGCGCCAGCGCTACATCGCCGCGGTGCAGGACTACAACACCTACATCCGGCGCTTCCCGGTGAACCTCACCGCGAAGATGTTCGGATATGCAGTGAAGCCGAACTTCGGCGTGGAAAACGAGGCCGCGATCCAGCAGGCGCCGACCGTGGACTTCGGCGCGCCGCCGGCACCGCCCTCCGTCCCGGCAGCGCCCGCTGCCACGCCAGCGGCGGCGCCGTCCGCCCCCGCAGCGCCGCAACCCGTGCCAGCGGGCTGACGCTTGCTGCGGTTCGCGCGAGCAGTCCTGCTCGCCGTTGCGCTCTGCGCAGCGGCATGGCCGGCGTTCGCGCAACAGCTGGCGCCGATCCCCGCGCTCGATTCGCCGGTCGTCGACACCACCGGCACGCTGTCGCAACCGCAACGCGAGCAGCTCGTCCGGCAGGCGCTGGACCTGCAGCAGCGCAAGGGCAGCCAGCTGCAGGTGCTGGTCGTGCCGACGACGCAGCCGGAAGACATCGCGCAGTACGCGCAGCGCGCCTACGACCAGTGGAAGCTCGGCCGCAAGGGCGTGGACGACGGCCTGCTGGTGGTGGTGGCGAAGGACGACCGCCGCGCGCGCATCCAGCCGGGCTACGGCCTGGAGGGCGCGATCCCGGACGCGACCGCCGCGCGCGTGATCCAGGAATACATGGCGCCGAAATTCCGCACCGGCGACTACGGCGGCGGGCTCGTGGACGCCACGGGCGTGCTGGTGAAGCTCATCGACGGCGAGGCGCTGCCCGCGCCCGTGGCCGACAACCGCCCCGAGGGCGGGGGCTCCGGCGGCGACTGGATCTTCGCGCTGTTGGTCGCGTTCATCGTCGCGCAGTTCGCGCGCGGAATCTTCTCGCGTGCGCCGGCACCGCTGCGCGCGATCGTCGGCGCGGGCGCGGCCGGCGGTGTCGCCTTCCTCATCGCGCAGGCCGTGCTGGTCGGCGGGGCGGGCGCGGTGATCGGTCTCCTGCTCGGCCTGGCCCACGCGCCCAGCGGCCGCTTTGCGAAGCACGGCGGCTGGGGCGGCTTCGGCGGCGGTGGCTGGGGTGGCGGCGGTTTCGGCGGCGGTGGCTTCGGCGGAGGCGGCGGCTGGTCGGGCGGCGGTGGCATGAGCGGGGGCGGTGGCGCCTCCGGAGGCTGGTGAGCATGGCCTCCATGAGCATGCCCTTGCGCCTGTCGCGCCACCTGTTCGCGCCGTCGGCCGCGCGCACGTTCCCGGAAGCTTCGCTGCAGCGCATCGCCGCGGCGGTCGCCGCGGGCGAGGCGCGCCATCGCGGCGAAGTGTGCTTCGCGGTGGACGCCGCATTGCCCTGGCGCGCGGTGCTCGCCGGCGGCGATGCGCGTTCCGGCGCGCAGGCCGCGTTCGCGCGCCTGCGGGTGTGGGACACTGCCGCGAACAACGGCGTGCTGCTGTACCTGCTGCTCGCCGACCGCCGCATCGAAATCGTCGCCGACCGCGGGCTCGCCGGTCTCGCCAGCGACGAGCAGTGGCGCGGCATCTGCGCGCTGATGGAAGAGCGCCTGCGCGCGGGCGACGCCGAGGGCGCCGCGGTCGCCGGCATCGCCGCGGCCTCGGACCTGCTGGCGCGCCATTTCCCGCGCCAGCCCGGCGACATCGACGAGAACGAGCTGCCGGACCTGCCGCACCTGTCCTGACCCTTGCGGCACAATAGGGCGGTCCTTCACCGCGGAGCCGCCGATGGCGCCCTGGCTGCACCGGCTCGACCCGATCGCCCTGCAATTCCCGGAATTCACCGTGTTCGGGGCGACCCTGCATCCGGCGGTGCACTGGTACGGGATCATGTACCTGCTCGCCTTCGCCACCGCCTGGTGGCTCGGGCGCCTGCGCATCCGCGCCGGCCGCCTGCCGGGCGTCGACGAGGCCGCGTTCGGCGACCTGATGTTCTACGGCATGCTCGGGGTCATCCTCGGCGGGCGCCTGGGCTACATCCTGTTCTACGACCTGCCGGTCTACCTGCACGATCCGCTGCAGGCGCTGAAGATCTGGGAAGGCGGCATGAGCTTCCACGGCGGCCTGGTCGGCGTGTGCGTCGCGACGTGGATGTGGGCGCGCCGGCAGAAGCTGCATTTCTTCGACGTCGGCGATTTCATCGCGCCGCTGGTGCCGCCCGGCCTGTTCTTCGGCCGCATGGGCAATTTCATCAATGGCGAACTGTGGGGCAAGTACACCGGCGGCGACTGGGGCGTGATCTTCCCCGGCGCCGAACCGCAGCTGGCGAACCTGCCCGCGGCGCAGCTGCAGGCGTTGCACGCCAGCGGCGCACTGGACCGTTTCGCGCGCCATCCCTCGCCGCTGTACGAAGCGGCCCTGGAGGGCCTGGTGATGTTCGCGGTGCTGTGGTGGTACTCGCGCAAGCCGCGGCCGCGCTACGCGGTGGCCGGCCTGTTCGCGCTGATGTACGGGGTTTTCCGTTTCGCCGTGGAATTCGTGCGCGTGCCCGACATGCAGCTCGACTACCTGGCGCTGGGCTGGGTGACGATGGGCCAGCTGCTGAGCCTGCCGCTCATCGCCCTCGGCCTGTTCTGGCTGTGGCTGTCGCGGCGTTCGCCGACGCCGGCGCCGGCGGCCCCCGCCAGCCCGCAGGAATGACGCCGGGGCTGCAATGAAGCAATACCTCGAACTCCTGCAACATGTCCTCGAGCACGGCGCGGAGAAGTCCGACCGCACCGGTACCGGCACGCGCAGCGTGTTCGGCTGGCAGATGCGTTTCCCGCTCGAACAGGGTTTCCCGCTCATCACGACGAAGAAGCTGCATTTGCGCTCGATCGTGCACGAACTGCTGTGGTTCCTGAAGGGCGAGACCAACATCGCCTACCTGCGCGACAACAAGGTGTCGATCTGGGACGAGTGGGCCGACGACGCCGGCGAACTCGGCCCGGTCTACGGCAAGCAGTGGCGGCGCTGGGTCGGCACCGACGGCAGCGAGATCGACCAGGTGCGATGGGTCGTCGACGAGATCCGGCGCAACCCGGATTCGCGGCGGCTGATCGTGAGCGCCTGGAACGTCGCCGACCTGCCGAAGATGGCGCTGATGCCGTGCCACGCGCTGTTCCAGTTCTACGTCGCCGACGGCAAGCTCAGCTGCCAGCTGTACCAGCGCAGCGGCGACATCTTCCTCGGCGTGCCGTTCAACATCGCCAGCTACGCGCTGCTCACGCACATGGTGGCGCAGGTGTGCGGGCTCGGCGTCGGCGATTTCGTGCACACGCTCGGCGACGCGCACCTGTATTCGAACCACTTCGAGCAGGCGCGCGAGCAGCTGTCGCGCACGCCGCGGCCGCTGCCTTCGTTGCGCCTGAACCCCGCGGTGGCCTCGCTCGAGGATTTCACGTACGACGACATCGCGATCGAGGGCTACGACCCGCTGCCCGCGATCAAGGCGCCGGTGGCGGTGTGATCGCGCTGTCGCTGGTCGCCGCGCTGGATCGCGGCTATGCCATCGGCAAGGACAATGCGCTGCCGTGGCACCTTCCCGACGACCTCAAGCGATTCAAGGCGCTCACCCTCGGCAAGCCGGTATTGATGGGCCGCCGCACCGCCGAATCGCTGGGCCGCGCACTGCCCGGACGCCGCAATCTCGTGCTGACGCGCAGTGGCCGCGCACCGTTCGAGGGAATGGAAGCGTTTGCGACGCTGGCGCAGGCGCTCGATGCCGTGCGCGACGCGCCGGAGGCCTGCGTGATCGGCGGCGGCGCCGTGTTCGCCGAAACCCTGCCGCTGGCCGCGCGGATGCACCTGACCTGGGTCGATACGGAGGTGCAGGGCGCCGATGCCTGGTTCCCGCGATTCGATGCGTCGCAGTGGCGCGCCGACGCCCGCGAAGCACATGCGCCCGATGCCAGGCACGGGTTCGGGTTCGAGTTCGTCGACTACCACCGCCGCGCAGGCTGAATGCGCGCAGGTTTTTCCCTATAATCACGACATGCACCAGCCGAAGTTGGCCGGCTGGTCGCCAGGGGATCCGGGAATTTTCCGGATGGCCGCACCCAGGAGGGTGGGTCCTTACAACAGGAGCAACAACACGATGCAAGCATTGACCCATATGCTCGAGGCCGGGCTGCTGGACCACAACGTCCACGCCGGCGTGCTGGACTCGTTCCACCACGCGCTGGGCAACCTCAGCCTCGCCGAGATCGGCAGCGACTGCTGCAGCAGCAACAACTACCCGACGCCGCCGCAGCCGCCGCAGTGACGGTCGTGCCGGAGGGAAGCCTGGCTTCCCTCCGGCGCTTTCCCATTGCCATGGATTGGCAACCGATGCCGGAAACGCTCGAATCGTTGCTGCGGATGGCGCTGGCAGGGCCCGAAGCGCCAACACATCCGACCGCATTCGTCCTGCCCACCACCGAACGCGTGCTGGACAGGGTCGTCGCCGCTGCGTCGGCGGGCGACCTCTGGGTGGCGGGCGCGGAAGTCGCGGGTGCCGCGGCGCCGGCGGCGATCCTGGCCCGGCTGCGGGAAGGCGCCCGGCCTCGCGTGATCGTGCTGTTCGAAGACCAGCTTGCCGGACCGGCGCATGCAACGCTGCTGGTGCGGTGCGCGGAGCGCGATCTCCACGTCTCGCCGGCAGGTTTCATCCTCGCCGACGGATACGGTTATCGGCTTGCGGTCTGGGGCAGCGAACGCAATCGCCTCCTCGAGGGCGCCGAGTCCATCGAAGCCGTCGCCGGCGCGCTGGTGGCCCACCTGGACAGTTGCCGCCGACTGGGCGAGGACTGGTCCTGGCGGCATGCGCAATCGCAACGCGAACCCGCATTCCGCGCGAACGCAGCAATGCGGAAGCTCCGCTACCTGCGGTCCTGCGTCGCGGACGTCTTCGCGGCGCAACCGGACAGCGCCGAGTGCGGCGACTTCATGGCGAGGATCGCAGCGCTCGAAGCGCGCATCCCGCGGGCGTGCGCATCGTGAGCCGGCCGCACCTGCTGGCCGCGCTTGCCGCGCCGTTGAAGCTGCTGTCGGCGCGCTCCCGGCGCGTCGAGGACTGGCTCCGCCTGCCGCTCACGGACGAGGACGCGCGCCTGCTGCGGGAGGCCTGCGCCGCCAGCGGCGCGCGCTTCGGACACTACTACCATTGGTACCTGCAGAAATCGCTGGTGGCCGGCGCGGTGCGCGGACTCGACGCAGGGAAGGCGGCCCGCCTCCTTGCGGCCTCCGACCGGACGGACTACGCGGCCGCAGCCGCCATCGCGGCCTCCGACACCGGCGTGCTGGTGGCGATCCCGCACCACGGGCATTACATCCTGGCGATGACCGCGCTCGCCCACGTCGTGGCCAGGCACCGCAAGGTGCTGGTGTTCTACGGCCAGCCCGCGACGTACAAGGGCAACGAAGCTTTCGACAACCTCCACCGCATGCTCTGCTGCGACAGCGCCGCCGGGATCGAGGTCATCCACGACACGCGCCAGGGCCTGGCCCGTGCGATCCGGGCGCTCAAGGCGGGCGAGGTGGTCTTCATCATGCCGGACGCGTTCCGCGACGAGGACGCGACGATGATGGTGCCGTTCTGCGGGAAGCTGACCAACGTGATGCTCGGCACCGCGGTCCTGGCACGCAAGACCGGCGCGTGGATCCTGCCGGCGGTCGCCACGCCCGGCGGGCACCTCGGATTCAGGACCTGCTTCGGTGCGCGCATCGATCATCCCTGGCCCCATGCCGGCGTCGCGTCGGCAGAGGCGACGAAAGTCATGGATTACGCAGTGACGCGGGCGATCTTCGCCGCTTTCGAAAAGTGCATGTCGGGCCAGCTGCTCTACTGGCAACACGTGCGCCAGCACCTCGCGGTCGGCGCGACGGCGCGCCTGGCCGGCGCCGGCGAGCTGGAAACGCTGGTCGGCGCGATCGAAAGGGATCCTTCCCTGGGCGCCCCCGGCCATGTCGTCGACCTGCGGGTGGCGGCTCGATGACTCAGCCGTCGCAACGATAGCGTTCCATCGATTTGCGGATCGCGGCCTCGCTGTTCGGCGACCGCCGGAGCGCGCTGCGCAGTTCGCCGCAGGCGCGCGCCTGCGCCATCCGTTGCAGCGTGCCCGCGAGCGAGCGGTCCGCGATCGCGAAGTGGATGCGTTCCGGACGATCCAGCGCGTCGCGATCTGCCCGGCGCAGCGGATCGTCGGGGATGCGGATGGCCGTCGCCGGCAGGTCCAGCTGCAATGGGTGCCCGGTGTCCACGGCGTCTTCCGCGGCCCGGCGCGATGGCAGAGCGGGCGCAGGCGCCGGCGCGCCGTCAGCCACCCTGGCGGGCGCCGGACGGCGCCGGCGGTGGCGCGCATCGGCGCTTGCCGGCGGCGGCGCGGCTTCCTTCGCCTTCTCGATGAAGTCGACCACGACGACCTGCTCCGCCGCGTCGGGTCCGCCGCGTTGCGCCGGATTCGACAGCAGGGCGAGCGCGACGCAGCCGTGGAACAGCACGACCGCGGCCACGCCGGCCAGGCGGGCGGGCGCGCCTTCCCGTGCATCGCGGCGCGCGACCATCAGGGGGCCTCGATGCTGTATCCCTTCGCGCGCAGCGCCGCAAGGTAGCTGTCCGGGCCGGCCAGGTTTTCCATCGGGACGAAGGCGACGGTGGTTTCATTGTCGCGCAGCGCCGCTTCCGCCTCCTTGAGCCAGAGGCCCGCAATGCTCGCGTTGATGTTGGGGAGCCCGTACTTCTTCGCGAAGTCGGCGTCGGTGAGCGCGTCCGCGCACAGCCTGGTGCGCGTGGCCAGCCGTTCGAAATCGATCCGGTCGGTGGCGCCCGTGGCCCATGCATTGGCGTTGGTGATCATGCGCGGGATGTCGCGTTCGATGGCGTCCAGCGTCGCGGCGAGGCATTGCGCGTCGTTCAGCCGGATGCGGCGCACGTCGGCCAGCGCCGCCTTCGCGGCGTCGCTGGAGACCTTCACCTCGAACTGCGGGAAGTTGCTTCGCACGCCGTTCGACTTGATGGTCTCCTCGAGCGCCGGGTAGACGACCGGATCGCGCGACAGGCGCGCCTTGCGGATCGCGGCCTCGAGCAGCGCATCGGCGGCGACGACGGGACGCTTGCGCTCGATCGACCGGTCGCCGGGCAGGTAACGCGACTTCGCCGCCACCCAGCGCGCGTAGAGCGCAGGGTCCAGCACGTCGCGCAGCGTGGCGCCGTCGGGATTGTCCTTGGCCCGGTACATGCGGTAGCCGAGCAGCGCCATCTGGAACAGGTTGGCATCGACATCGACGCTGTAGCCCGGCGCCCAGAGTACTTCCTGCGAATCGGCGACGAGATCCCTGACGCTCGCCGAGTCCCATTCCATGTCCTTGGGCAGGGGCGACAGCGTGGCCATGATCCAGAGGCTGTGGTCTTCGTCCCTGTACACGCGCCACAGGCCGGGGCCCGACACCTTGCCCGAAACGACCACCGTGTCGAGCGTGCGGAGGGGAGCGTTGCCGGAAACGTTTGCAGGCTGCGCCTGCGCCAGGCAATCAGGGGAAAGACAGGCGGCGACCAGCAGCGCCGCCGCAAGGCGAATGCTTTTCAAGTGGAATGACCGTTGCGTCCATGCGACGGCCGGATTGTAGCAGCGCGTGCCGCGTGCGCGGCTAGCGGCGGCCGGGCGGGTTCGCGGGCACGTCGCGCCCGGCGACCTGCACGATGCGCAATTCGTCGGTATCGAGCTGCAAAGCGGTGAGCTTGCCGCCCCAGACCGCACCGGTATCGATGGCATGCACGCCGTGGCCGATGAACAGTCCCAGCGCCGACCAGTGGCCGCACACGATCTTCAGGTCGCGCGTCGCGCGCCCCGGCACCGCGTACCACGGGTACAGGCCCGGTTGCTGCGTGCCCGGCGTGCCTTTCTCGTCGAAGGCGATGCGGCCGCGCGGCGTGCAGTAGCGCAGGCGCGTGAACACGTTGATGATCGCGCGGTCGCGTTCCATGCCGGTGAGGCCGGGCGACCACGCCGGCTTGTCGCCGTACATGTTCTTCAGCAGCTTGCGGTAGCCATCGCCGCGCAGCTTCTGTTCGATTTCGCCCGCATGCTTCAGCGCCAGCGTGGTGGTCCACTTCGGCGCGAGGCCGGCATGCACCATCATCCAGCCCAGGTCGCGGTCGGCGTGGACCAGGGGCTGCATGCGCAGCCAGTCGACCAGTTCGCGCGCGTCGGGCGCGAACAGAACGCCCTGCAGGTCCGGGTTGACCTTGCGCTGGTCGTCGGGGCTGCGTTCGGCGATGGCCAGCAGCGACAGGTCATGGTTGCCGAGCACGCTCACGCACTGGCCGCGCAGCGAATGCACCAGGCGCAGCGTTTCCAGCGACTCGCCGCCACGGTTCACCAGGTCGCCGCAGAACCAGAGCCGGTCGGACGCCGGGTCGAAGCGGATCTTTTCCAGCAGGCGCTGCGTGGGGCCGTAACAGCCCTGCAGGTCGCCGATCGCCCAGGTCGCCATGCGTGCGCCGGCCTCAGTGCAGCGTGCGCGGCACGGACAGGACGAACGCCGGGATCTCCGCTTCGAAGCGCGTGCCGTCGTCGGCCACCAGCGCGTAGCTGCCCTGCATCGTGCCCTGCTGCGTTTCCAGCACCGCGCCCGAGGTGTAGGTGAAGTCGTCGCCCGGCCGCAGCCACGGCTGCTCGCCGACCACGCCTTCGCCTTCGACTTCCTCGACCTTGCCGTTGGCGTCGGTGATCACCCAGTGCCGCCCGAGCAGGCGCGCCGGCACCGCGCCGGTGTTGCGGATGTGGATGGTGTACGCGAAGACGTAACGGTCGCGCTCCGGCTCCGACTGGTCGTCGAGGTAGCGGGTGGCGACGTCGATGCCCAGGGCGTATTCGTCGTCTCGATCATGTTCCATGGGCACAGTGTAAGCGCCCGGCGTGAACGCGACTAACCCGATGGCGACAACCCGGTAGCGGGCAGGTTCGCCAGCCGCACGAAGCCGTCCACCGGCACCTGTTCGGCGCGCGCGTCGGGGCGCAGGCCCGCGGCTTCGATGGCGGCGGCGTCCATCAGGCTGCCGAGCGCGTTGCGCAGGGTCTTGCGGCGCTGGCCGAAGGCGGCGCGCACGACCGCGGCGAAGCGCGCGCGATCGGCGATGCCGGCGGCGCCCGCGGGGCGCGGCACCAGCCGCACCACCGCCGAATCCACCTTCGGCGCGGGCCGGAACGCGCCTGGCGCGACCTTGAACAACGGGGTCACCGCGCACTCGGCCTGCAGCATCACGCTGAGCCGGCCGTAGACCTTGCTGCCGGGGCCCGCGGCCATGCGGTCGACCACTTCCTTCTGCAGCATGAAGTGCATGTCGCGGATCGCGGCGGCGTGGTCGAGCGCATGGAACAGGATCGGCGACGACAGGTTGTAGGGCAGGTTGCCGACCAGGCGCAGCCTGCGGTCGGCGCGATCGCCGGGATCGCCGTCGCCCGCGGCCGCGAGGGCGGTGAAATCCACGTCCAGCACGTCGGCGTGCACCAGCGTGAGAGTGCCGTGGGATTGCGCGGCCGCGGCGAGCGGCTCGAGCAGGTCGCGGTCGAATTCGATCGCGGTGAGCGCGCCGTGGCGGTCCAGCATCGGCAGGGTGAGCGCGCCCTGGCCGGGGCCGATCTCGACGATGCGGTCGCCGGGCTTCGGATCGACGGCCAGCAGGATCTTCTCGATCACGCCGCGTTCGTGCAGGAAGTTCTGGCCGAGCGACTTCTTGGCGTCGCGGCGGAAGCCGCCGGCGTCGCGGTCGTCGCCGCGACCGCGGCTGGGCGCGTGGTGGCCGTCGCGCGGCGCGCGGCTCACGCGCGCCTCCGCGCCGCTGCGAGGCGCGTGCATTGCGCGATCGCCGCGAACAGGCTCGAAGGATCGGCCGCGCCCGTGCCGGCGATGTCCAGCGCGGTGCCGTGGTCCACGGCGACGCGCGGGTAGGGCAGGCCGAGGGTCAGGTTCACCGCCTGCTCGAAGCCGCTGTACTTGAGCACGGGCAGGCCCTGGTCGTGGTACATCGCCAGCACCGCGTCGACTTCGGCCAGTTTTGCGGGCAGGAATCCGGTGTCTGCGGGCAATGGCCCGGCGAGGCACATGCCTTCGCTGCGCGCTTGTTCCAGCGCCGGGATGAGGGTGTCGATTTCCTCCCGGCCGAGGTGCCCGTCTTCGCCGGCATGCGGGTTGAGGCCCAGCACCGCGATGCGCGGCGCCGCGATGCCGAAGTCGTCGCGCAGCGATGCGTGGAGGATGCGCAGCGTGCGCAGCAGGCCGTCGCGGGTGAGCGCATCGGGCACGTCGCGCAGCGGCAGGTGGGTGGTGGCGAGCGCGACGCGCACGATGTCGTTGGCGAGCATCATCACCACCTCGCGCCCCGCCTGCGCCGCGAGCAGGCCGGTGGTGCCGGTGTAGGCGATGCCGCCGTCGTTGATCGCGGCCTTGTGCACCGGCCCGGTGACGAGGCCATCGAGTTCGCCGTCCAGGCAGGCGCGGCCGGCGCGTTCGAGCGCGGCGATGGTGCTGGCGGCGTTGGCCGCGTCGGGATGCCCGAACGCGGTGGCGCGCGGCGCGGCGATGTCGACGATCGGCAGCACGCCGGGCGAGGCGACGGTGCCGGGGCTGGCGAGGGCCAGCGGCAGGCCGAGCGCGTCGGCTGCCGCGCGCAGGCTGCGCGCGTCGCCGACGGCGACGAGATCGGCGTCCCAGGAGCGCTGCGCGGCGCGGACGCACAGTTCCGGGCCGACGCCGGCCGGCTCGCCCGGAACCAGCGCCAGCCGCGGTCGCGGCATCTCAGCCGCCGCTGGCGGGTGCCGCGGGCTGCGGCGCGGGAGCGACAGGGGCCGCAGGCGCTGCGGCGGGCGCCGTGGTCGCGTTGTCGCCGAGCCGGATGTCGACGTAGGCTTCGCCGCGCAGTTCGCGCAGGAAGCGATCCCACTGTTCCTCCAGCTTGCGCTGGCCGATCGCCTCGCGCACCTGCTGGCGGCGCGTGTCGTCGGCGGCCACGGCCTGGCGCGAGCCTTCGCGCTGCACGATTTCCCAGCCCGCTTCGGTCTTGAACGGTGCGGACACCTGGCCGTCCTGCAGCGCCGCGACCTGCGCGCCGAAATCGACGCCGTGCGCGTCGCGCGCGAACCAGCCGAGTTCGCCGCCGCTGATCTTCGTGGCCGTGTCGTCCGAATTCTCGCGCGCGACCGTCGCGAAATCGGCGCCGCCCGCGATGCGCGCGCGCAGCGTCTCCAGCTTCGCCTTGGCCGCGGCGTCGTCGCCCTTGACCAGGATGTGGCGCGCCTTCAGTTCGGTGACGGTACCCGTGGCGGCGTCCGCGGCGCGCGTTTCCACCAGTTCCAGCAGCTGGAAGCCGCTCGGGCCGCGGATCGGGCCGACGACCTGGCCGGGCTGCATGCCGGTGATGACCTGGCCGAACGAAGGCGGCACCTCGTCGAGGCTGCGCCAGCCCAGGTCACCGCCGTCGAGTGCGTTGGGGCTGTCCGAATAGCGCACCGCGGCCGCGGCGAAGTCGATCTCGTGGCGATCGAGCGCATCCTTGATGCCCTGCACCTTCGTCTGCGCCGACGCGATCTGGTCGGCGGTGGCGCCGTCGGGCACGCCGACGAGGATGTGCGCCAGGTGGTACTGGGTGGCCCCGGCCTGGCTCGACAGCGACGCGTCGACTTCGCCCTCGCTGACCGTGATGCGGCCCTGCGCGAAGGTCTGGCGCAGGCGCTGCGAGGTGACTTCGTCCCGCACCGATGCGCGCAGGTCCGCCATCGTCATGCCGTCGTGGGCGAGCTGCGCACCGAGCTGGTCCAGCGTCATGTGGTTCTGCTGGGCGATGCCGCCGATGGCGCTGTCGAGTTCGGAGTCGCCGACGGTGATGCCCATCGACGTGGCGCGCGCGACCTGCAGGCGCTGCAGCACCAGGCGCTCCAGCACCTGCCGCTCGAGGATGTCGCGCGGCGGCAGCTGCTCGCTGCGGCCGGCGTACTGCCGGTCGATGTTGTTCAGGGCACGGTCGAGTTCCGAACGCAGGATCACGTCCTCGTCGACGACCGCGACGATGCGGTCCAGCGGTTGCAGTTGCTGTGCGGCGGCGGGCTGGGTGCCGGCGAGCGCGGCGAAGCCGGCGACGGCGGCGAGGAGGCAGGCAGCGAGTCGGGTCATGGGAGCGGGTCGGGGGAGATTTCGGCGCCACCCGCTTCGGGCGGCGGAACGAGGTAGAGGTCCTCGCGGTAGTACCCGAGGATAGCACGGCGCAACCGGCTCGCCGTGTCGGGACCCGCCGAGCCGAGGCCCTTCAGTTCGACTTCGACCTGCAGCGAATTGCCGAGTTCCCCGAGGCGGTTGTGCAGGTAGCGGCGGCCGACCAGGCGCACCGCCATGCAGCAGCTGTCCCACTGCACGCCGGCGATCCCTTCCAGCAGCTGGCTGTCCCTGGTCGAGTAGTAATAGCGGCCGACCAGGCTCCAGGCGGGGGAAATCGGGTACAGGAAATTGAAATCCACCTGCTCGAGCAGGTCGCGGCGGTAGCGGTAACCGAAGTTGACGATGCCTTCGTCGCCGATGAGGTAGCGGGTGCGGAGGCTGGCGAGGTCCTTGCGGCGGTATTTCGGGTCCCACTGGTAGGAGCCGCCGATGCTCCAGCGGTCGTTCACGGCGTAGCTCGCATCGGCGACCCAGGCCGACTTGCCCTCGGCCACCGGCGTCTCGCCCGGCACCGTGACCTTCGATTCGGAGAAGTACCGGATCTGGCCGAGGCTCACCGACAGCTTCTCGCGCCCGTCGCTCTGGCGCAGCAGGCGCGTGGACACCGCCAGGGTCAGCTGGTTGGCATCGGTCTGGCGGTCGGCGCCGGTGTAGCGGTTGTCGCGGAACAGCTGGCCCCAGCTGAAGGTCATCGGCCGCGTGTCGAACAGCGGCAGGCCGGCCTGGTCGCGGTACGGCACGCGCAGGTAGTAGGCGCGCGGTTCCAGCGTCTGCAGGAACGGCGTGCCACCGATGCTCGTGCTGCGGTCGAAGTACAGGCCGGCGTCGATCGAGCCGATCGGCAGGCTGCGAGAAGGCTTGTCCTCGCCGAGCTGCGCGGCGAGCGCCTTGTCGAGGTCGTAGCCGGTGTAGCGCCAGGCGATCTTCGGCGTGAGGAACCAGCTCGCGCCGCCCAGCGGCAGGCTCGCGTACGGCTCCAGGTCGATGCGGCTGCCGCCCGGCTTGTCCGGGTGCTGGAAGCGCACCGCCTCGGCGTACACGCCCGCCTGCAGCCACGGCTGCAGCGGCTTGTCCCAGTGCAGCCAGGCGCGCGGCAGGCGGTCGTGCGGCAGCACGTCGTCGGTGAGCGTGTAGTCGGAGAGCTGCTGGTGGTCGGCCATGACCCCGGCGTCCCAGTCCGCGCCATGGCCGTAGATGCCGATGTCGCTGTAGATCGCGAACGGCGCCAGCCCGTCGATGTTGTTGCTGAAGTCCTCGAGGTAGCGCGGGTCGCTGATCCAGTTGAGGTTGGCGCGCGCCTGCCAGTGCGCGGCCAGGTCCTGCACGCCCTCGAAGTGGAAGCGCCCGCGGTCGCTGGCGCGCCGGTTCTCGAACGAGTAGCCGCTGGCGAGGAACTCCGCGTCCTCGTCGGCGCGCTCGCGCTTCGTGAGCCGGTCGGACGGCAGCACTTCGAGCTCGACGGTGCCGCGACCCGTGTCGGTGAGGTAGCGGAACTGGCCGCCGAGCTGGACGCCGCGCGAGGTCATCAGCCGCGGCGTGATCGTGGCGTCGTAGTTCGGCGCGAGGTTGAGGTAGATCGACTGGCGGTAATCGAAACCGTTGCGGCTCGACGAGCCGATGCCCGGATACAGCAGCCCGGTGCGGCGGCGGTCGTCGATCGGGAATGCGAACCACGGCACGTACAGCACCGGCACCTTGCCCACGCGCAGGGTCGCGTCGTGGGCCACGCCCATGCCGGTGTCGGTGTTCACGTCGATGCGCTGCGCGCGCAATTCCCAGCTGCGCGCATCGGGTGGGCAGGTGGAATACGTCGCGCCGTACAGCACGCCTTCGGCACCGTGCATCTCGATGTGGCTTGCGCCGCCGTTGCCGCGGCGCGAGACGAGCTGGTAGTGCACGTTGCTGATGTCGTGCGTGTCGCTTTCCTGGTTGCCCTCGGCCTTGTCGGCGACGAGGCGCATGCCGGAGTCCTGGTAACGGACGCGGCCGATGGCGACGTAATGGCCGGTCTCGTTGTCGTAGGTGAGCTTGTCGGTGCCCAGGAACTGGTCGCCGCGGCGCAACGCGACGTTGCCCTCGAACTGGCGGCTGTCCTCGGTGCCGCTGAGCGTGTCGCCCTCGATGTCGGTGGGCTGCTCGATGCGGGCGCTGGCCGGCACGGTCGACTTCTGGGCGTCGCTGAACGCGGGCACGGCGTCCTGGACGGGGCAGAGCTTCCAGGTCTGGGGGCGCTCGTCGGCCGCATGGGCCGCCAGGGAGAAGGCGATGCAGGCCGGCAGTGGCAGCAGGCGAAGGGCTTTGCGCACTCGGGCGTCCGGATCAGGCGAAACGACGGCTAGATTGCCGCAACGCCCGTGCAGCGGCAATGCAAGGCGGTCGTGGGGTTCAGGCAACCGGAGCGGATAACGCGGTCAGGCGGCGCCCTGGGGCTCGTTGTGCCGGGCGCCCTTGCGGCGCTCGTGGCGCCAGGTGACCTCGCCGTGGCCGCTGGCGCGCGCCAGGACCCGTGAGAGCACGAACAGCAGGTCCGACAGGCGGTTGAGGTAGCGGACCGGCTGCGGACGGACCGTTTCCGCGCGGGACAGCGCCACCGTCTCGCGCTCGGCGCGGCGGACGATGGTGCGGGCGAG
>CAMLSB010000032.1 GCA_946482565.1 uncultured Lysobacteraceae bacterium
ACAAGATCCTCTACAACGACGCGGTGGCGATGACCGGCGGCCAGCCGGTCGACGGGCCGCTGAGCGTGCCGGCGATCGCGCGCCAGGTGCGCGCCGAGGGCGTCGGGACGATCGTCGTGCTGTCCGACGAGATCGGCAAGTGGACGGACGTCGCGCCGCCCCCGGGCACGTTCCCCGAGGGCGTCGAGTTCCTCGACCGCCGCGAGCTCGATGCCGTGCAGAAGCGCCTGCGCGAAGTGAAGGGTACCAGCGTCCTCATCTACGACCAGGTCTGCGCCACCGAGAAGCGTCGCCGCCGCAAGCGCGGCAAGATGGTGGATCCGCAGAAGCGCGTGTTCGTCAACACGCTGGTGTGCGAAGGCTGCGGCGACTGCGGCAAGAAGTCGTTCTGCGTGTCGGTGCTGCCGAAGGACACCGAATACGGCCGCAAGCGCGAGATCGACCAGAGCAACTGCAACAAGGACTACAGCTGCGTCGAGGGCTTCTGTCCGAGCTTCGTGACCGTGCACGGCGGCAAGCCGCGCAAGGGCCAAGCGTCGAAGCAGGGCGGCGCTGATGCGGCGTCGCGGCTCGCCGACCTGCCGATGCCGGCGTTCGCGTCGGATCTGGCGCAGCCCTGGAACATCCTGATCACCGGCGTCGGCGGCACCGGCGTCGTCACCATCGGCGCGCTGCTCGGCATGGCGGGGCACCTGGAAGGCAAGGGTGCGAGCGTGCTCGACCAGACCGGCCTCGCGCAGAAGGGTGGCGCGGTGACGACGCACATCCGCATCGCGCGCGCGCCGTCGCAGATCCACGCCGTGCGCATCGCCGCCGGCGAGGCCGACCTGGTGCTGGGCTGCGACATGGTCGTGGTCAACGACTACTGGGCGCTGTCGAAGATCCGCGCCGGCCGCACCGAAGTCGTGCTCAACACCTACGAGGCGATGCCGGGCACGTTCACCACGCGGCCGGACATGCAGTTCCCGGCGCGCGACATCGTCGCCGCGGTGTCCACCGCCCTGGGCGGCGCCGCGCCCTCGCAGGTCGACGCGACGCACATCGCGACCGCGCTGCTGGGCGACGCGATCGGCAGCAACCTGTTCATGCTCGGCCATGCCTGGCAGCGCGGCCTGGTGCCGCTGTCGCTGGACTCGCTGATGCGCGCGATCGAGCTCAACGGCGCCGCGGTCGAGATGAACAAGACCGCGTTCGCCTGGGGCCGGCTGTCGGCGATCGACCTGCCTGCGGTGCTCGCCGCGGCCGGCATCGTGCGCAATGCGCCGACCGCCGCCGAAGCCACGGCGTTCCCGCTGCCGATGCTGGCCGCGCGGCCGTCGGAGGGCCACGAGTCCGGCCTCAACGATGCGCTGCTCGCCACGCGCAGCGAGGATTCGCTGCGGCACATGCCGGCGCACGACGGCGATGCGGCCGGCGGCGCGGCATTCGCGCCGCTCGACGATTCACGCCTGTCGCGCTCGCTCGACGAAGTGGTGGCGCGCCGCGCCGCGTTCCTGCGCGAGTACCAGGGCGCCGGCTATGCGCGCCGCTACACGGACTTCGTCGCCCGCGCCCGCGCCGCCGAGCAGGCGGCCGCACCGGGCGGCACCGACCTGGCCGAAGCCGTGTCGCGCTACCTGTTCAAGCTGATGGCCTACAAGGACGAGTACGAAGTCGCGCGCCTGTACACCAGCGGCGAGTTCCGCAGGCGCCTCGAACAGCAGTTCGAAGGCAACTTCAAGCTGCACTTCCACCTTGCGCCGCCGCTGCTGGCGAAGCGCGACGCCGAAGGCCGCCTGCTCAAGCGCGAGTACGGGGCGTGGGTGTTCACCGCGTTCCGGGTGCTGGCGAAGCTGCGCTTCCTGCGCGGGACGCCGGCGGATCCGTTCGGCTACACGGCCGAGCGCCGCGGCGAGCGCGCCCTGATCGTCGCCTACGAGCAGACCGTCGGCGCGCTGCTCGACGACCTGCGGATGGGCAACGTGGCGCTGGCCGCGCGGATCGCGTCGGTGCCGGAACAGATCCGCGGCTACGGGCACGTCAAGCACGCGCACCTGGAGCGCGCGAAGGCGCGCGAAGCCGATCTTCTGCAGGAATGGCAGGCGGCCGTCGCGGCCGCCTGAGCACCGGCTGGTGTTGCCGGCCCGCGTTGCCGGCGTGCAGCCGGACTAGCGCATCGCGACCGCGGTGGCCGAGGTGCCGCCGCCGACGCGGCGCGCGTCGGCCACGATCTGCCGGGCGCTGCGCCCGCTGCACGCGAAGTCGCGGCTGCGCTGCAGCCACGCCGCGTCGTCGGCGTAGGAGAACAGCAGGTTGCGGTCCTTCAGCTCGTCGATGACGACGCGCGCCACCTGCTGGCGCAGCGCGGGGCAGCCGTAGCTGCGGCCGAGGCGGCCCTGCTGCGCGACCACCGCCGGATCCACGTACCAGGCGCCGTGCATGACGATCGCGCGGGCGCGGGCGTTGTCGTTCACGCCGGGCTCGAGGCCGTCGAGGCGCAGCGAGTAGCCGTTGCCGCCGATGTAGGTCTCGCCGGTGCGGAACAGGCCGAGGCTGGTCTGGTGGCTGTCGGCCGCGTTGGAGAACGAGGTCGCGTAGTTGTCGCCGCTGCCGCGGCCGTGCGCGACGAGCTCGTGGTGCAGCAGCTTGCCGGCCTGCACGTCGAAGACCCAGAGGCGGCGCGTGGTGGACGGGAGGCTGTAGTCGATGACGGCGAGCCGCGAGTCCGGGGCGACTTCGCCGGAGTCGACGGCGCACTCGCGCGCGGCCAGCGCCAGCGCGAGCACGCCGCGATCGGCGTCGGGCGCGAGCGCCGACAGGCGTGCGAGCCGCGCATCACCGGCGCCCGCATCCGTCGCGGAGGAAGGCGCGGCGGATGCGGGGACGGCGTCATGCCCGGGCGCGTTCGCGATGCCCGCAGGCGCCGGATCGGCGGTGACGAGCGTCGCGGTCGGCGGATGCGCATCGGCAAGCGCGGGCGCCGGCGTACGGCAGCCTGCAGCGAGCGCGAGGAGGGAGATGACGGCGATGTGATGGATTCGCATGCGGGGCAGGATACCCACACGCATTCCTCACATGCATGAATCCGCGACCCGGCGCAAGCCGGGATTCAGCGCGATCTGCGAACGCCGTCTCAGAAGGTGGTCGCAGCTCCGGTCCCGGCGCGCGCCTGCGGCTGCGGCTGCGGCATGGAATCCGCGGCCGCGACCATGGTGCCGGTGTCGCCCGCCTCGGCGCGGGACGCGATCGCGAGCAGGTCCTGGCTCACCGTGTCGCCCGGGCGCACCACGTCGCTGGCGAACGTGGCGTCGTCCGCGACGACCACCACGCCGCCGTGCTCGGTGACGCCATACAGCGCCTCGGCGAAGGCGGCCGGCAGGCGCACGCAGCCGTGCGAAGCCGGATAGCCCGGCAGGCGCCCGGCGTGCAGCGCGATGCCGTCCCAGGTCAGGCGCTGCATGAACGGCATCGGCGCGTCGTCGTACAGGGTGGAGCGATGCATCTTCTGCTTCTGCAGGATGGTGAACACGCCGGTCGGCGTGTCATGGCCCGGGCGCCCCGTGCTGATCGTCGACTCGCCGATGCGGACGCCGCCGCGATACACGTGCACGAGCTGCTGCGGCAGGCTCACCACGATGACGACGTCGCCGGCAAGCGAACGCTCCGGATTCCAGTCGTAATCGCCGGGCGCCATGACCGCGGGCACCGGCGGCGCCGGCGGCGCGTCCGGCACCAGCGGCGGAAGGCTGGCCGGATCGATCACGATGGATGACGCGGCGCCCTGCGGCTGCGTCTGCGATTGGGCCGTCGCCGGCGCCTCGGCCAGCGCGAACAGCAGGCCGGCGGCAAGCGCCGCGCCCAGCGGCATGGCCATGCGGCGATCCAGGTGCATCCGTCCGAATTTCGCGTCCATCGTTCGCTCCTCCCTCGATGGGCGAAGCGTAGGAAAACGCGCATCACGACGACCTTTAACTTCCCTGCGCGCGCCTGAATTCCAGCCCGCGAATCAGCAAAAAAACGCGCAATCCTTCACCGCCCGATGACTTCTCCCCGCCGCGCATGAACGGTTTCGATGCGTCGGGCCCGCAAACGAAACGGGCGCCCTCCCGGGCGCCCGTCGCGACGAAACTGCTGCCGGCATTACTTCCTCGCGGTGAAGATCTGCGTCAGGTAATCCGGCTTGCCCGGGATGCGCTCCAGGTGCGGATAACGCAGGCCGTCGTGGTAGTCGATCGGCACCGTGCGGTAGCGGTCGAACTCCTTCACCATCAGCTGGATCGGCGCCTTGTCGTCCTTCGCGGCCTTGACCGCGGCCTTGAGCACGTCGGCGTCGTAGGCCTGGCCGTTGACGGCGACGATCGTGGTGCCGGTGCCGATGCCCGCCTTGAACGCGGGACCATCCCAGCGCACGTCGCCGATGCTGCCGTCCTTGCCGACCGACAGGCCCAGCGAGTAGGTGAAGTCGCCGCCGCCGCGGCTGCCGAAGGACTTGGCGTAGTCGTTGGGCTCGTCCTTGTAGACGATCTTCCAGCCGCTGGCCTCGATGCCGCCGGTCACGCCGACCTTGCCATCGAGGCGGTCGCGCAGGAACTTCGTCCAGTCGTACGGGTACACGCCGTTGAGCGTGGCGACGACATCCTCGAAGGTGTAGGTGTTCTGCACCTTCCATTCGCCGTCGTTGACGCCGAAGAACGCGCGGGCGAAATCGTCGAGCGACTTCTTGCCCTTGGTGCCGGAGCGGATCAGCGCATCGGCCTCGAGCCAGATCATCTGGCCGGCCGAGTAGTACTCCTCGCTCATCTGGTAGTTGCGGTACGCGCGCGGCTGGCGGCCGACGACGATCGGGTCGTTGGTCGTGTCCTGCACGCCGCGCCACTGCAGGCCGGGGCGGTTGTCGGCATAGGTGGCGGCGACCAGGCCGATCGCGTCGATGGAGGCCGGCATCGGGCGCATGCCGCTGCGCGCGGCGAGCACGTTGCCCCAGTACTGGGTCTGGCCCTCGTACACCCACAGCAGGCTGTCCTGCATCGGCGTGTTGAGCGTCGGCACCCACAGGTCCGCGGGACGACGGTACTTGCCGTTCCAGGAGTGGGTGTACTCGTGCGGCAACAGGTCGCCGAAGCCCTGCTTCGCATTCCAGCCGGTGAAGTAGTCGGCGCTCTCGCCGTCCTCGCTGGACCGCTGGTGCTCGAGGCCGTTGCCGCCCATCTGGTCGGACAGCGAGAACAGGAACTGGTAGTGGTCGTAGTGCTGCGCGCCGTACAGCTTCACCGCCTGCTCGACCATCGCCTTGTGGACCTTGATCTGCTCGGGCTTGGCCTCGAGGTACTTCGGCGCGTCGGCGATGACGCCGAGCATCACCGGCACCTTGCTGCCGGCCGGGGTCAGGTCGATGTTCTTCGCGTAGCGGCCGGCGTACACCGGCGAGTCGACGAAGATGTCGTAGGGCACGTTCTCGTAATCCACGGTATCGCCGCTGCGGCCATCCTCGTGCATGCCGCTGAACGCGGTCCAGCCGGCGGGATAGGTCACGCGCGGGTCGACCATGATCTGGTGCATGTAGTGGCCCGCCGGGTACAGCGAGGTCGCGATGAACTGCAGGTTGAGCATGTTCGGGGTCATCACCACGCGGCCCTGGCCGGGGCCGGTCGGGGTGAGGTAATCGAAGTTGGCGACGATCTCGGTGACGCCCTCGGGCACGTCGAGGTGGAAGGCGCTGGTCTCGAGCGTGTCGCGCTTCCAGTCGATCTTCTTGCCGTTGGCGGTGAAGACCAGGCCGGCGATGTCGTCCATCGGGTTGCGCGGCGAATGGCCGCCCGGGACCCACTTCGGATACAGCAGCACCAGCGGGCCGGCCTGCACCGGGATGGTTTCCTTGATGCGGAAGATGCGCTGCGAAAGGTTGGTGGCATCCACTTCGATCTTGAGCATGCCCGGCGCATAGGGCACGTCCTGCGGGACCGGCACTTCGGCGTGGACGAGGCCCGCGACGGCGAGGGAGAGGGCGGTGAGGACAAGGCGGCGCATGGATTTTTCCCCGGGAGATGGTCAACCGTCCCATCCTAGCGGCGGGGCCGGACGCCGCCCCTGCCAAAAGGCATGGCCGGCGAGACGGCGGTCGCTTCTCGCCATGCTGACCGTCCCGCGTTTAGGGTGTGCCTCCCGCAGCGGATGGCGCCGCCCATGCAACGACGCGACCTGACCCAGGGCCCGATCGCCCGCACCCTGCTGGTGTTCGCGCTGCCGATCCTGGGCGGCAACGTGCTGCAGTCGCTGAACGGCTCGATCAACGCGATGTGGGTCGGCCGCCTCCTCGGCGAGGAGGCGCTCGCGGGCGTGGCCAACGCCAACAACATCATGTTCTTCCTGTTGGGCGCGATCTTCGGCTTCGGCATGGCCGCGACCATCCTCGTCGGCCAGGCGATGGGCCGACACGACCTGCCGGGCGCGCGCCGCGTGATCGGCAGCGCGGCGACGTTCTTCCTGTCGCTGTCGCTGGTCGTCGCCGCGATCGGGCTGTGGGTGTCGCGCGACGTGCTCGAATGGATGGCGACGCCGCCCGCCGCGTTGCCGCTGGCCGACGCCTACCTGAAGATCATCTTCCTCGCGCTGCCGTTGCTGTATGCGTTCGCCTACCTGTCGGCGATCCTGCGCGGCGCGGGCGACACGAAGACGCCATTCGCGTTCCTGCTGGTGGCGGTGGGGCTCGACATCGGGCTCGCGCCGCTGTTCATCCTCGGCATCGGGCCGTTCCCGCGGATGGGCGTGGCCGGCAGCGCGATGAGCACGCTGGTCGCCGACGCCATCGCGCTGGCGGCGATGATCTGGTGGCTGTGGAGCCACAAGCATCCCTTGTGGATCAGCCGCCAGGATCGCGGCCTGTACGTGCCGGACTGGACCATCGTGCGCGCCATGGTGTCAAAGGGCGTGCCGATGGGCCTGCAGATGGTGCTGGTGTCGCTGTCCATGATCGCGATGATCACGCTGGTCAACCACTACGGCACGCACACCACCGCGGCCTACGGCGCGGCGCTGCAGCTGTGGACCTACGTGCAGATGCCGGCGATGGCGATCGGCGCCGCCTGTTCGTCCATGGCCGCGCAGAACGTCGGCGCCGGGCGCTGGGATCGCGTGGATGCGACCACGAAGTACGGCATCGGCTTCAACTTCCTGCTGACGGCCGCGCTGATCGTGCCGCTGATCCTGTTCGACCGGACCACGCTGGGCTGGTTCCTGAACGACGCGCACGAGGCGATCGGGATCGCGCGCCACATCAACCACCTCGCGGTGTGGTCGTTCCTGTTCTTCGGGGTGACGTTCGTGGTCGCGGGCGTGGTGCGCTCGACCGGCGCGGTGGTGCCGCCGCTGCTGATCCTCGGCGCCGCGCTGTGGGGCGTGCGCGTGCCGTTCGCGTCGTGGCTGCAGCCGACGCTCGGCGCGGACGCGATCTGGTGGAGCTTCCCGGTGAGCTCGCTGGTGTCGATGGTGTTGTCGCTGGCGTACTACCGCTACGGGCGCTGGCGTCAGGCGCGGATGCTGGGGCCGAGCGGTCCCGACGCGGTGGCGATCCCCGCCGAGGTCCCCGCGAACGCGACCGCGCCGGTCGCGGACCTCGGCGCGCGCGCGGCGGACGGCTAGGCGACCACGCGCACCGGGATCGATTTCGCGGCCGGCGTCCCGCTGGTGCGGTCGTGGTGCGCGAGCGGCAGCAGCACGTTCAGTTCGGGGAAATAGCCGGCGACGGAGCCGCGCGGCATCGGGTAGTCGATCACCGCCAGGCCCTCGACGCGCCGCTGCACGCCGTCGTCGGCGATCGTCTCGAGCGCGATGCGCACGCCGGCCCCGATGCCGCGCGCGATGCGGTCCTGCTCGTTCATGAACAGCACCATGCGGTCGTTGCGCACGCCGCGGTAACGGTCGTTGTAGCTGTAGATCGTGGTGTTGAACTGGTCGTGCGAGCGCACCGTCGCCAGGCGCAGCATCCACGGATCGTCGACGGGCGCATTCGCGTCCAGGCCCGGCAGCACGAGGAAGGTCGCCTTGCCGGCGGGCGTGTTCCAGACGCGGCGGCGCGGCGGGATGTCGAGGTGGAAACCTTTCGGGTCGAGCGCCTTCTCCGCGAAGCCCGCATAGATCGCGGGATACACCTCGCCGATCCTGCGGCGGATCAGGTCGTAGTCCTCGATGTAGTCCTCCCACGGCACCACGCTGTCCGGCAGCGTCGCGCGCGCCATGCGGCAGACGATCTCGACTTCCGGCAGCGCATCGACGCTGGCCGGCTCGAGCACGCCGCGCGAGGGCGACACGTTCGACATCGAGTCCTCGATGGTGACGAACTGCTCGCCCTTCGCCGTGACCGTGCGTTCCGAGCGCGACACCACCGGCAGGATCAGCGCCTCGCGCCCGTGCACCAGGTGGCCGCGATTGAGCTTGGTGGTGATGCCGACGGTGAGGTCGAGCCTGCGCATCGCCTCGTAGGCGCGCTCCGTGTCCGGGATCGCGCGGACGAAGTTGCCGCCCAGGCCGATGAACACGCGTGCCGTGCCGTCGAGCATCGCCTGCACCGAATCGACGGTGTGGTGGCCCCAGTCGCGTGGCGGCTCGAAGCCGAACACCTCGCGCACCTTGTCGAGGTACGCGGGCGACGGGCGCTCGTCGATGCCGACGGTGCGGTCGCCCTGCACGTTCGAATGGCCGCGGATCGGCGAAATGCCGGCGCCAGGCTTGCCGAAATTGCCGCGCAGCAACAGCAGGTTCGCGATCTGCTGCACCAGCTGCGAGCCGCGCTGGTGCTGGGTGATGCCCATGCCGTAGCAGATGATCGTGGCGTTCGAGCGGATGTAGATTCCGGCGCAGCGTCGGATCTGTGCTTCGTCGATGCCGGACGCCTCGACGATCGCCGCCCAGTCCGTCGCGAGCACTTCGTCGCGCACCGCCTCCATGCCCACCGTGTGCTCCGCAAGGAACGCGCGGTCGAGCACGGGCTCGCCCGCGGCCTCCCGTTCGAACACGACCTTCATCATGCCCTTGAGGAACGCCAGGTCGCCGCCGATCCGGATGTGCACGAATTCGCTGGTGACGGCGGTCGAGCCGAACGTCGCCATCTGCACGACGTCCTGCGGCTCGGTGAAGCGCATCAGCGCGCGCTCCGGCATCGGGTTGACGGTGACGATCGGCACGCCGCGCTTCCGCGCATCCACCAGCTGCGTCATCATCCGCGGCGCATTGGTGCCCGGGTTCTGGCCGATCACGAAGATCGCCTCGGCGTGCTCGAAGTCGTCCAGCACCACCGTGCCCTTGCCGATGCCGATCGAGTGCGGCAGGCCGCGGCTGGTCGGCTCGTGGCACATGTTCGAGCAGTCGGGGAAATTGTTGGTGCCGAACTCGCGCACGAAGATCGAATAGAGGAACGCGGCCTCGTTCGGCGTGCGCCCCGAGGTGTAGAACTCTGCCTGGTGCGGGCTGTCGAGCGCCTGCAGGTGGCGGCCGATCGTCGCGAACGCCTCGTCCCAGCCGCACGGCACATAGCGGTCGCTCGCCGCGTCGTAGCGCATCGGCTCGGTGAGGCGGCCCTGCATCTCCAGCCAGTAGTCGGACTGCTGCATCAGCTCCGACACGGTGTGCTGCTCGAAGAACGCGCGCTCGACGCGGAACTTCGTCGCCTCGTGGGCCAGCGCCTTGACGCCGTTCTCGCAGAACTCGAGCTTGCGCGTGCAGTCGCCGTCCGGGAACGCGCAGCTCGGGCACTTGAAGCCGCCGGGCTGGTTCATCGCCAGCAGCGCGCGCGAGCCCTTGGCGACGACGCTCTGCTCGAGCAGCACCTTCGCGGTCGCCGCGGCCGCGCCCCAGCCACCGGCGGGACGATCGTAGGGCTTGTAGCTCGGCGGATCCCGATCGGCCATGGCGTGCTCCCGGTGCGCGTGGCGTCGCGCCTTGCCTATCGTACGCTCCGGCACGCGGGCTTTGACTATGATGCATGCATGCCAGCCGATCCGTCGCAACCTTCCGTGCCGTCGCGCGGATTCGCACGCCGCGACGTGGCGCGGATGCGCACCGGCCCGGGCGCGGGCGCGGGCGACCGCTCGCCCGTCGCGGACCAGGTCGCCGAGGAAGTCCCGGTCGCGCTTCGCGTCAACGACCGCGCCTTCGCGGTGATGATGGCGACGCCCTGCGACCTCGAGGATTTCGCGCCGGGATTCGCGCTGACCGAGGGGCTGGTCGACACGCCCGCGCAGCTCATCGATGTCGTGCTGCGGCCGCGACTGGAGGGCATCGAGCTTGCGTTGACGGTCTCGGCCGACGCGCCGGCCGCACGGCTCGACGGCACGGAGGCGCAGCGCCTGCTGCCGGGCCGCAGCGGTTGCGGGCTCTGCGGCACGCGCGAACTGGAGGATGCGGTGCGCCCGCCAGCGCCGCGGCGGCACACGCGAGCCTTCTCGATGGATGCGCTGGAACGCGCGTTCGCCGCGCTGCCCGCGCACCAGCCGATGAATGCCGCGACCGGCGCGGTGCATGCCGCGGCGTGGGCCGATGCCGACGGCCGCATCGTCCTCGCGCGCGAGGACGTCGGCCGACACAACGCGCTCGACAAGCTGATCGGCGCCCTGCTGCGCGGCGACCGCGAGCTCGACGACGGCATGCTGCTGCTCACCAGCCGCGCCAGCTACGAGATGGTCGCGAAGGCCGCGCGCGCCGGCATCGGCTTCATCGCCGCGATCTCGGCCCCGACCGCGCTGGCGGTCGACATCGCGCGCAGCGCCGGCGTCTGCCTCGTCGGATTCGCGCGACCGGGTGGCTGCAACGCCTACGCGCACCCCGAGCGCCTGCTTCCTTCCGCCGGCGCGCGACACGGCGATTGACGGCGGCGTCCTTCACGCCGACGCTTGCCCTGCCTGCCATCCTCGAAGGCCCTGCAACGGAGCCCTGCCATGCGCAATGCAACGCCGGTATCGCTGATGATCGCTTCCACTGCCGTGCTCGGCCTCGCCGCGTGCGCGACGCCGCCCGCCCCGTCCATGCCGCCGGCCGCCGGCACGTTCCAGTGCGTCGCGGAAGCGGGCGCGTGGGCAATCGGCGAACCCGTCGGCGACGAACTCGTGGCGAAGGTCCAGGCCGACACGCACAGCCGCGCCGTGCGCGTGATCCGCCCCGGCCAGGCGGTGACGATGGATTTCCGCGGCGATCGCGTGAACGTGATGCTCGACGGCCACGACAAGGTCGAACGCGTGACCTGCGGCTGAACTCCGGAAGGACGCCGGCATGCGCCGCAACGGATGGATCCTCGTCGTGCTCGCCGCGCTCGCGCTGTGGGCGTGGCAACGGCAGGGCCTGCCCGCGTTCGCAGGCGACGCGCAGTCGTCCACGACGCAATCGCATGCCGGCACCGACGGCGCCGGCATCGATCGCCCGGGCCGCGCGCCGCGCGGCGTCGACGCGGCAAGCAACGAAGCCGGCCGCTGGCCGGCCTACCTCCCTGCCGAAGCGCGCGACACCCTCGCACTGATCGAATCGGGCGGCCCGTTCCCTTACCGCCAGGACGGCGCGACCTTCCAGAACCGCGAGCACCGGCTGCCGCAACGCGAGTCCGGCTATTACCGCGAGTACACCGTCGAAACCCCCGGATCGCGCGACCGTGGCGCGCGTCGCATCATCGCCGGCGGCGATCCGCCGGCGGAGTTCTTCTACACCGACGACCACTACGGCAGCTTCCGCCGCTTCACCGATGGCGCGTCCAGCGACTACGGCGGTGGGGACGACGGCAATGGAGGCGCGCGATGAGCGCAGACGGCACGCTGCAGCTGCGCGCGATGCTCGCCGATCCCGCGATGTGCGGCGTCTACGCCGTACCGGGCGATGCGGGCGTCGACTACCTCGACGTGGCTCGTTCGCTCGATTTCGCCGGCATCGCCATCGATTTTGCAGGCTGCGCCGACAAGGACGACGCGCTCGCGCGCATTGCCGGGGCACTCCGCTTCCCCGACTGGTTCGGCGGCAACTGGGATGCGCTCGCCGACAGCCTCGCCGACCTGTCCTGGCTGGCGGCCCCGGGCTATGTGCTGCTGCTGGAGCATATCGCGGCCTGGCGCGCTGCCGACCCGATCGGGTTCGAGACGCTGTCCGACATCCTCGACGAGGCCTCCGTGCGCTGGGCCCGCGACCGCATCCCGTTCTGGGCGCTGCTGCCTACGCGCGATGCGCCGCGCGCAGGAACCTGAGCGCCGCCGACTCCCACTGCCGCTCGCCGCGACACGCCGCCGCCGCGCGATGGACGCGGCCGTCGCGCCAGCCGGCGAACACCACCGGATCGATGTAGGCACGCCGGCACACCGCCGGCGTGTTGCCCAGCGCCGACGCGACCTCGCGCACCACCGCCTTCTCCATCGCGAGCAGCGCGCGCTCGCCGGCGGGCGAACCATCGGCCTTGTACGGCAGCGACGTGCGCGCAAAGCGCTGGAACGCGGCGAGCGTCCCGCCCCAGGTGCGGAAGTCCTTCGCGGTGAATTCGCCGCCGCAGGCGTCGCGCAGGTAGGCGTTGACCTCGCCGGATTCCACCGGCACCAGCGTGCCGTCGTCGTCGCGGTACTGGAACAACGCCTGCCCCGGCAACTGCCCGCAGCCATGGAGCAGCCGCACCAGGCGCTTGTCGTCGAGCGCGATGTCGTGGTCCTGCCCGCCCTTGCCGCGGAAGCGGAAGCGCGCGCGCCCGCCGCGCAGGAACTCGACGTGCCGGTTGCGCAGCGTCGTCAGGCCGAAGGACTTGTTGTCGCGCGCATATTCGGTGCTGCCGATGCGGATCAGCGTTTCGCCCATCACCGACACCACGATCGCCAGCACCTTTTCGCGCGGATAGCCGCCGCGCGCCAGGTCCTGGCGCAGGTGGCGCCGCAGGCGCGGCAGCGCGGCGCCGAACCCGACCACGCGATCGAACTTGCCCTCGCCGCGCACCGCGTTCCAGTCGGCGTGGTAGCGGTACTGCTTGCGGCCGCGTGCGTCGCGGCCGCTGGCCTGCAGGTGGCCGTTCGCGACCGGGCAGATCCACACGTCGGTCCAGGCCGGCGGGATCGCGAGCGCGCGGATCCGCGCCAGCGTCGCCTTGTCGCGCACCGCGCGGCCCGCCGCATCGGCGTAGGCGAAGCCACTGCCGCTGCGGCGCCGGCGCACCCCGGGCGCGGCGTCGCTCACGTGGCGCAGGCCGGCGTCGGCGGCCGCGCGGCGGGCGGCTTCGGCTTGTTCGGGCGACATGCGCGCGACTGTGGCGGCGCGCGCGTCAAGGCCGCGCAAGCGCACGGCCGCTACCCGGCCGGGATTCAGGGATCGGGCAGCGAACGCCCTACTTCACTTCTTCTTGCCGAAGTCGATCGGCTCGGCCTTGCTGTCGCTGCTCCAGGTCGCCGACTGGCTGCGCTCGCACCACGGCGGCACCGTTTCCCCCGGATGCAGGCTGCCCTTGTCGCACTCCGGGCGCTTGTCGACGTCGGCGTTGGTGTCCTTGTATTCGACCGAACCGCAGGCGCCGAGCAGCAGCGTGGCGGCAACGATGGCAAGGGGCAGCGTGCGCATGGAAGGACTCCGCGTAGGCGAAGCCCGATTATGCGCGGCCGGCGGGGCGGCCACGCATGGTGCATCGGTCATGCTTCGGACGGCGCAGGCGCGGGTGCTGGCACCGGCGCTGCCCGCGCGTAGCGCCACGCGATGATCCACGCCACGCCGAGCAGCAGGCCCGCGATGAGGAACGGCGCGCCCGGCAGGTGCACCGGCGCGCGCGGCCCGATGAAGAAGCCGAAGCTGCCCGCGAAGAGCGCCGGCCCGACGATGCCCGCCATCGACACCAGGCTCATCAGCGCGCCCTGGATGCGGCCCTGCACTTCCGGCCCGACCTGGCGCGTGATCAGCGCCTGCGTCGCCGGCGCCGCCAGGCCCCACACCGCGCTGATCGGAATGCCGATGAGGAACATCCAGCCCTTGTCCGCGAAGCCGTACACGGCGAAGCCGACGACGCCGCACGCGAGCCCCAGCAGCAAGGCGCGCCGTTCGCCGAGCGCGTGCACGACCTTGCCGACCAGGCCCGCCTGCACGATCACGCTGAACACGCCGACCACCGCCAGCACCCAGCCCACGTCGCGCGGACCCCACTGGTACTGGTAGTCCGCGAACAGCACGAAGATGCTCGGGTACACGTAGTGCGCGAGGTTGGCGATCAGCACCACCGCCGCGAGCCCGAACACCTGCGGATAGCTGCGCAGCAGCTTCATCGAGCCGAGCGGGTTCGCGTGCGACCAGTCGAACT
>CAMLSB010000033.1 GCA_946482565.1 uncultured Lysobacteraceae bacterium
GAGCGGCTGGCGATGCTGCGCTACGGCGTCAACGACCTGCGCGCGTTCTTCGAGAACGACGTGCGCTTCCTGCGCCAGTTCGCCTGACGTTGGTACCGTTCAAGGGCATCCGATGAAATTCTCCGAGAACTGGCTGCGCCAGCACGTATCGATCGACGCCGACAGCGCGGCGCTGGAACGCAAGCTGACGATGATCGGCCTGGAAGTGGAAGGCACCGATCGCATCGGCGAGCGCCTGGACGGCGTGGTCGTCGCGCGCATCGTCGAATGCACGCGCCATCCCGACGCCGAGCGGCTGCAGGTGTGCACGGTCGATGCCGGCGGTGCCACGCCGCTGCAGATCGTGTGCGGCGCGCCGAACGCGCGCCCCGGCCTGGTCGCGCCGCTCGCCACCGTCGGCGCGCGCGTCGGCGACATCGAGATCAAGGCGGCGAAGCTGCGCGGCGTCGAGTCCAACGGCATGCTCTGTTCGGCGAAGGAACTCGGCCTCGATGCCGACGCCTCCGGCCTGCTGGAGCTGCCGGCCGATGCGCCGGCGGGCACGCCGCTCGCCGAGTACCTGGGCCTGCCCGATACGGTGTTCGAGCTCGGCCTGACGCCGAACCGCGGCGACTGCTTCAGCCTGCGCGGCATCGCGTACGACGTCGCCGCCGCCTTCGGCACGCAGGTGAAGCCGCTCGCCGCCGCACCGGTGCCGGCCGCGTCCGACGCGCGCATGGACCTCGTGCATGTCGATATCAGGCTCGACGCAGGTGCTGCCGCGCCCCGCTATTTCGGCCGCGTCATCGAAGGCGTCGACCCGACGCGCCCCAGCCCCGCATGGATGGTGGAACGCCTGCGCCGCAGCGGTATCCGCCCGCTGAGCCTGCTGGTCGACATCACCCAGTACGTGATGCTCGAGCTCGGCCAGCCGATGCACGCCTACGACCGCGACCTGCTGCATGGGCCGGTCGGCGTGCGCAACGCCCGGGCCGGCGAAACGCTGCGCCTGCTCAATGGCGACGATGCGGAACTCGATCAGCAGTTCCTCGTGGTCACCGACAATGACCGCGCCGTCGGCCTCGGCGGCATCATGGGCGGCGACGACACGAAGGTCGGCGACGCCACCCGCAACGTGTTCCTCGAGGCCGCGCATTTCGCGCCCGAGGCGATCATCGGCCGCAGCCGCCGGCTCGGCCTGCACACGGACGCCGCGCATCGCTTCGAGCGCGGCGTGGATCCGGAACTGCCGCGCACCGCGATCGAAGTCGCCACGCGGCTCGTCGTCGAGCTCGCCGGCGGCAAGCCCGGCCCGGTGCTCGAAGCGCGCATCGAAGGCGAAGCAGCGTCGCACCGCGCGCCCGTGACGCTGCGCCGCGCGCGCCTGGCGCGCGTGCTCGGCATCGCGATCGCCGACGCGGACGTCGCGCGCATCCTCGCCTCGCTCGGCCTCGACGCCACTGCCACCCCCGACGGCTGGCAGGTCGTGCCGCCGCCGCGCCGCTTCGACATCGCGATCGAGGAAGACCTGATCGAGGAAGTCGCGCGCATCCACGGTTACGACGCGATCCCGGCGACGCTGCCGGGCGGCGCGACGCGTCTCGCGGCGCCCGCCGAGACCCGCGTCGGCGAGGACGTCGTGCGCGGGCAGCTCGCGGCGCGCGATTACCTCGACACCATCAACTACGCGTTCGTCGACGCCTCGCTGCTCGCGGCCTGGCAGCTCGACGCCGGTTCCGTCGCGCTCGCCAATCCGCTCAGCGCCGAACTCGGCGTGATGCGTACCGCGCTGCTGCCGGGGCTGGTGCAGGCGCTCGCGCGCAACGTCGCGCGCCAGCAGCCACGCGTTCGCCTGTCCGAACTGGGCAAGGTGTTCCATGCCGGCGGACACCGCGAAGCCCCGCGCGAGACCGCGCGCGTGGCGGCGGTGGCCTGCGGCGCTGCGCACGCGGAGCAGTGGGGCGTACCGGCGCGGGCGATGGACTTCCAGGACCTCAAGGGCGACCTGGAAAGCCTGGCCGCGCTGTCGGGCGCCCGCCTCGCGTTCCGGCCCTCGACCGCGCCGTGGGGCCATCCGGGTCGTTCGGCCGAGGTGCTGCGCGTGGATGGCGCCGCCGAAGTCGCGCTCGGCTGGATCGGCCAGCTGCATCCGCGCCTGCAGCGCGCGCTGGACCTCGACGTCGACGCCTGGGGCTTCGAACTCGACCTGGCGCCCCTGCTGGCCCGCCCGCTGCCGCGGGCCCGGGCGCTGTCCCGCTTCCCCTCGGTTCGTCGCGACCTGGCCTTCGTCGTGCCCCAGGGCGTGGCCTGGGCGGCCGTCTCGGCCGCCGTGGAGACGGCCGCAGGCCCCACCTTGCGCGAGCTCCGCCTGTTCGATGTCTATGCCGGAAAGGGCGTTGAATCCGGATTCAAGAGTTTTGCCATGGCCTTGATTCTGCAGGACGAATCGCGCACTCTGACCGACCGCGACGTCGACGCCGTCGTGGCCGCCGTGACCGCCGCCCTCGGGCAGGCGCACGGTGCGACGATCCGCTCCTGACGGGTCGTGAAGGGCGTCGGCAGGGGACAGGGGAGAGGACCGGGATGGCGTTGACCAAGGCGGAAATGGCCGAGCGTCTGTATGAGGACGTGGGGCTGAACAAGCGCGAGGCCAAGGAATTCGTGGACGCGTTCTTCGACGTGCTGCGCGAAGCCCTGGAGCAGGGCCGGCAGGTGAAACTGTCCGGTTTCGGCAATTTCGACCTGCGCCGCAAGAACCAGCGCCCCGGCCGCAACCCCAAGACGGGCGAGGAGATTCCGATCACCGCCCGCACGGTCGTCACGTTCCGTCCCGGCCAGAAGCTGAAGGAACGCGTCGAGGCCTTCGCCGGCATGACCGGCGGGGTGGCGCATGCTTGATCCGGGAAGCAACCGGGAGCTGCCCGCGATCCCGGCCAAGCGCTATTTCACGATCGGCGAAGTGAGCGAGCTGTGCGACGTCAAGCCGCACGTGCTGCGCTACTGGGAAACCGAATTCCCGTCGCTCAAGCCGGTGAAGCGCCGCGGCAACCGCCGCTACTACCAGCGCCACGACGTGCTGATGGTGCGCCAGATCCGCGGCCTGCTGTACGAGCAGGGCTACACCATCGGCGGTGCCCGCCTGCGCCTGGAAGGCGACGGCGCGAAGCAGGAAGCCACGATGAGCTCGCAGATCGTCCGCCAGGTGCGGATGGAGCTGGAAGAAGTCCTGCAGCTCCTCAAGCGTTAGGTAGGGCCGACCCACGGTCGGCCGAAAGAGCGCGCAGCCGACCGTGGGTCGGCTCTACGTTATAATTGCGGCTACGTCGGGGTATAGCGCAGCCTGGTAGCGCATCTGCCTGGGGGGCAGAGGGTCGTCGGTTCGAATCCGGCTACCCCGACCAATCGCAGGAACCCGGCCCAGGCCGGGTTTTTTGTTGCCGCGAAGGCGACGACGATCCGGCGCAGGAACTCGTGCGCGCATTCAGGGTCGGAGCGGAACCCCCACTACGGAAAGGAATTCCGCATGCCCCATCGCTACGCCCGCTGCCTGCTCCTCGGTGCCTCGCTGTCGCTCGCGTTCGTCCCCGCGGCATTCGCGCAAACCAGCCCGCCGGCCTCGCCAGCGGATCGCGCCGCTGCAGCGGCGGCCGCGCTCGCGCCGATCCGCGACGAGGCGCCGGTCACCGTCACCGGCACGCAACCAGGGCCCGGCCTGTGGAAGGTCGCGAAGGGCGACCACGTGCTGTGGGTGCTGGGCACGCAGTCGCCGCTGCCGAAGCGCATGCAGTGGCATTCGACGGAAGTCGAAGGCGCGATCGCGGCTTCGCAGGAAGTGATCTACCCGCCGTCGCTCGGCATCTCGGTGGACACGGGCGGCTTCTTCCGCAGCCTGTTGCTGGTGCCGAAGATGTACGGCGCGCGCAAGAACCCCGACGGCAAGACGCTGCGCGACGTGCTGCCGCCCGCGCTCTACGCGCGCTGGCTGCCGTTGCGCGAGCATTACCTCGGCCGCGGGGCGAGCGCCGAGCGCATGCGGCCGCTGTTCGCCGCGGGCGAGCTGTGGGAAGAGGCCCTCGACGACAACGACCTCGCGGCTTCCGGCATCGTCATGCCGGTGATCCGTCGCGCGGTGAAGGCGCACGGGCTGCGCGAGACCTCGCCCAAGAAGATCCTGAAGATCACCGACCCGAAGGCGCTGCTCGCCGAGATGGAGCACGCGCAGCTCGAGGACACGCAGTGCCTGCAGGCGACGGTGCAGCGCCTCGAAGGCGGTCCCGATCGCCTGAAGGCGCGCGCGAACGCGTGGGCGATCGGCGACATCGCGGCGCTGCGCGCGCTGCCCGATACCGACCAGAACGGCGCCTGCGCCGACGCCGCGATGGAGTCGCCGGCCTTGCGCAAGCGCGGCGGCGCGGGCATCGACGCCGAAGTCGAGCGGCTGTGGCTGGACGCCGCGGAAAAGGCGCTCGCCGGCAACGCCTCGACGTTCGCGGTATTGCCGATCGGGAACCTGCTGTCGGGCGACGGCTACCTGTCGAAGCTCGCCGCGCTCGGTTACGAGGTCACCGAGCCCGAATAGCCGCCGCGGGCGCGGCCTGCCCGGCCTGCGGCCAGCGCCGCAGCACCGCGGCACGGATGCCGGCCGCGTCCAGCCCCGCCTCCGCGAGCAGCTGCTCGCGGCTGGCGTGGTGCTGGAACGCGTCGGGCAGGCCCAGGTGCAGCATCGGCATCGCGATGCCTTCCGCGGCCAGCAGTTCGGCGACTCCGCTGCCCGCGCCACCGGCGACGACGTTGTCCTCGATCGTCGCGAAGCCGTCGTGCGACTGCGCGAGCTGCAGCAGCAACTCGCGGTCCAGCGGCTTCACGAAGCGCATGTTCACCACCGTCAGCCCCAGCTCCGCGCCCACCTGTTCGGCGGCGGGCACGGTGGCACCGAACGCGAGCAGGGCGATGCCCGTGCCGCGGCGGCGCAGCTGCGCCTTGCCGATCGGCAGCACGTCGAGCCCCGGTTCGATCGCAACGCCGGGGCCGGCGCCGCGCGGGTAGCGCACCGCGGCCGGGCCTTCGTGGCGGAAGCCGGTGGTCAGCATCTTGCGGCACTCGTCCTCGTCGGCCGGCGCCATCACCACCATGTGCGGCACGCAGCGCAGGAACGACAGGTCGAGGTTGCCCGCGTGCGTGGCGCCGTCGGGGCCGACCACGCCGCCGCGGTCGATCGCGAACAGCACGTCGAGGCCCTGGAGCGCGACGTCGTGCACGAGCTGGTCGTAGCCGCGCTGCAGGAACGTGGAGTAGATCGCGACGACGGGCTTCGCGCCCTCGCAGGCCATGCCGGCAGCGAGCGTCACCGCATGCTGCTCGGCGATGGCGACGTCGAAATACCGATCGGGATATTCCTGGCTGAAACGCACCAGGCCCGAGCCTTCGCGCATCGCCGGCGTGATCGCCAGCAGCTTCGGATCGGCGGCGGCCATGTCGCACACCCAGTCGCCGAACACGTCGGTGTAGGTGGGCTTCTTCGCGGTGCCGGGCTTGCTGACCACGCCGCGCTCCGGATCGAACGGCGAGACCGCGTGGTACCCGATCTGGTCGCCTTCGGCGCGCTCGTAGCCCTTGCCCTTGGTGGTGATGACGTGCAGCAGCTGCGGTCCCTTGAGGCCGCGCAGCGTCTTCAGCGTGCGCACCAGCGCGTCGACGTCGTGGCCGTCGATCGGGCCGGTGTAGTGGAAACCCATTTCCTCGAACAGCGTGGACGGCACGAACATGCCCTTCCAGTGTTCTTCCCAGCGGCGCACGAAGCGGGCGGGGCCGCTGCTGCGCTTGTCGCCGAGGATCTTCTTGCCGCCCTCGCGGATCGCGTTGAGCGTGCGCGAGCCGGTCATGCGCCCGAGCATGCGGGTCACGCCGCCGACGGCTTCGCTGATCGACATCCGGTTGTCGTTGAGGATGACCAGGATGTCCGGCTCCGCGTCCATGCCGCCGGCATGGTTCAGCGCCTCGTAGGCCATGCCCGCGGTCATCGCGCCGTCGCCGATGACGGCGACCACGCGGCGGTCGTTGCCGGCGCGCGCGTTCGCGACCGCCATGCCGAGCGCCGCCGAAATCGACGTCGACGAATGGCCGACGCCGAAGGTGTCGTACTCGCTTTCCTCGCGCTTCGGGAACGGCGCGATGCCGTCCTTCTGCTTCACCGTGCGAATCGCGTCGCGGCGCCCGGTCAGGATCTTGTGCGGATACGCCTGGTGGCCGACGTCCCACACGATGCGGTCGTCCGGCGTGTCGTACAGGTAGTGCAGGGCGGTGGTCAGCTCGATCACGCCCAGCCCGGCGCCGAAATGGCCGCCGGAGTGGCCGACGCACTCGATCAGGTAGGCGCGGAGCTCGTCGGCGACCGCGCGGAGTTCGGATTCATCCAGCTGGCGCAGGTCGGCGGGAGCGTCGATCCGGGCCAGGCGCGGGTAGCGCGTGGCGTCGATCGGGGGGGCGTCGTTCATCCCCCCATTCTACCGCCGGCCTGTCGCGGCCGCTTCCACGGACCTACTTCTTGCGGCGCCCGAACAGGCCGCCGGCCTTCGCCTGGTCGGTGGGTTCGGGCGTCGGCTCGGGCACGTGCTCGGCGTAGCCGGTGGCCAGGCTCGCGTTCACGAAGTCCACCACTTCGGCGAGCGGCACGCCGCTGGCGGCGGCGACTTCGTCGAGCGTGGCCGGGCCTTTCATCATCGCGGTCGCGATGCGGAAATGCTTGGGATATTCGCGCTCCGTCTGCGGCCACTTGCTCAGCTTGTAGCGGCCCGCGGCATCGAAGCCCGGCAGCAGCGAACCGCCGCCGGCGAGCAGGCCGCCGTACCACTGCAGGCGCGCCAGCGGCTGGGCCGGGCCGAGCGCGGCGACACCGCTGCTCCAGGCGCCCGCGTCGACGGGCAGGAAATCCTGCTCCTCGACCGGGGCGTCGAAATAGCCGGCGATCGGCTTCAGCGCGGCCGGGCCGAAATATTCGCGTGCGACCGGATCGATGAACAGGTCGGGGCCGCCGGCGCGCGCGAACTTCATGCGCTTCGACAACGCGCCGGGCGCGAACCAGTCGCCTAGGCGGCGCTCGCGCGGCGGCGGGGGCGGGGGCGGCGCCGGTGGTGCGACCGTCGCGGGGGCGAGAGTGCCTGCATCGGCCGAGCCCGGATGGCCGGGGACGACGCCCGGCGCGCGCTGCTCCTCGTCGCTGCGCTGCCGGTGTTCTTCGGGCAGTTCGTCCTGCGGCACCGGGGCCGGCGCCATGCCGGCGGGCGCGGGCGCCGGCGCGGGCGCGGCGGTGGGCGCGGCGCCGCCGTCGATCGACTGCAGCAGTTCGGCGAGCGCATTCGCGTCGAACGGGCGCGGCAGGTGGAAGTCGGTCTGGCTGCGCCGGGCCGAGGTCAGGCCGACGACCTGCTTGCCCGCGGCGTGCAAGCGCAGCCAGCTCATCGGGCCGTACATGCTGTCCATGTCCACGGCGACGTAATCGGCCTCGGCCTCCGGCGCGAGGCGCCAGCGCCCCTGGAGGCGCGCGTTGGCCTGTTCGAAAGCGGCCTTGAGGCTGCTTTCGGTGGCCGGATCCATGCCGGTCATGCCGAGGGTGGGTGACATCGTCGAAATCCTGTTGGGCTGGCGCCGAGTGTAGCCGTCAACGCGCCGCGAAGCGCGGATTGCGCTTGGGAAGCTGGCTCTTCAGGAACGCCATCTGGTCGGCGAGGATGTTGCGGTTGGAAAGGATCAGGTGCTCGACCCAGCTCGGCCGGTAGGGCACGGCGAGCAGCGGCATGCCGGCCTGCTGCGGCGTGCGGCCGCCCTTGCGCGAATTGCAGTGGAAGCAGGCGGCGACCACGTTTTCCCACGTGTCCCGCCCGCCGCGCGAGAGCGGCTGCACGTGGTCGCGGGTCAGGTGCTGGCGGCTGAATTCGCGCCCGCAGTACAGGCACAGGTGCTGGTCCCGTGCGAACAGCGCGACGTTGGTCAGCGCGGGCGTCGGGTCGAGCGCGTGCGCGCGGGCATGGCTGCGCGCGGCGACGATGGGGTGCAGTTCGAGCAGGCTCTGGCGGCCGGTGTCGCGATTGGTGCCGCCATGCACCGACAGGCAGGGTTCGCCGAGTGTCCAGGCGACGGCGCCGCGGACGTAGAGGCAGGCGGCATCCTGCCAGCTCATCCAGTCCAGCACGCGCCCGTGCGCGTCCAGCGACAGCAGCCGGACGGCGTCGAGGCGCGGGATCGTGGCGATCGTTGCTGTATCGGGCTCCATACGCGGATCCAGCTTATACCGCAGAGCCCGCCGGGGTGGGAAGTTCCGGCAACGTGGCCACGCCGGCCTCGATCGCGGCATGGTGCGCCAGGGTGCGCGGCAACAGGCGGGCGAAGAAGAAGCGCGCGGTGTCGCGCTTGGCCGCGAGCAGGCGCGGGCCGTCCGTATCGCCCCGCGCCGCGGCGGCGGCGACGCTGCGTGCCCACCAGTAGGCCAGCGCGACGTAGCCGGAATACATCAGGTAGTCGTACGCGGCGGCGCCGGCTTCGGCGGGGTCGGCACCGGCGCGCTCGCCGATGCTCCGCGACAGCCTGGCCCACTCGCCGGCCTTTTCGCGCAGTGCCGGCACGAACTCCGCCGCAGGCGAGCCGTCGGCCTGCGCTTCGCAGAATTCCGCGACCATGCCGAGGAAGGCCTGCAACCCGGCGCCGCGCAACTGCAACAGCTTGCGTCCGACCAGGTCCATCGCCTGGATGCCGGTGGTGCCTTCGTACAGCGTGGTGATGCGCGCATCGCGCGCGAGCTGCTCCATGCCGTGCTCGGCGATGTAGCCGTGGCCGCCGAAGCACTGCAGCGCGTGGTAGGTGCATTCCACGCCCCATTCGGTGAGGCAGGCCTTGGTGATCGGGATCATGAAGCCGAGCAGCGCGTCGGCGCGCTCGCGTTCGCCGGCATCGGCGGCGTGCTCGACGACATCGACCAGCGAGGCCGCGTGATAGGCGAGGGCGCGACCGCCTTCGACCAGGGCGCGCTGGGTGAGCAGCATGCGGCGCACGTCGGGATGCACGGCGATCGGATCGGCCGGCTTGTCCGGGAAACGCGGGCCTTCCGGCGCGCGGCCCTGCAGGCGTTCGTTCGCGTAGCGTTCGGCGTTCTGCATCGCGCGCTCGGCCAGGCCGAGACCCTGCAGCCCGACCGCGAGGCGCGCGGAGTTCATCATGGTGAACATCGCCGCCAGGCCCTTGTTCGGGGCGCCGACGATCCAGCCTTCGGCGCCGTCGAAGTTCATGACGCAGGTCGCCGAGCCGTGGATGCCCATCTTGTGCTCGAGCGCGCCGCAGCGCAGCGCGTTGCGCTCGCCCATCGTGCCGGTTTGCCGATCGACCTTGTGCTTCGGCACGGCGAACAGCGAGATGCCGCGGCTGCCGGCGGGCGCGTCCGGCAGGCGCGCGAGCACGAGGTGCACGATGTTTTCGGTGAGGTTGTGCTCGCCGGCGGTGATGAAGATCTTGGTGCCGCTGATCGCGTAGCTGCCGTCGTGGCGTGGTTCGGCGCGCGTGCGAAGCAGGCCGAGGTCGCTGCCGCAGTGCGGTTCGGTGAGGCACATCGTGCCGGTCCAGCGGCCTTCGACGATCGGGCGCAGGAATGCTTCGCGCTGCCATTCCTCTCCGTGCCGCAACAGCGCATCCACTGCGCCGTGCGAGAGCAACGGGAAGTTGCCCCACGCGAGGTTCGCGGCGTCGATCATTTCCTTGATCGCGACGTCCACGACGTGCGGGAGGCCCTGGCCGCCCCATTGCGCGGGGGCCGCGAGTCCCGACCAGCCGCCGGCCACGAATTGCGCGTAGGCGTCGGCGAAGCCGGGCGGCGTCGTGACCGCGCCGGTGGCCTGGTCGAGCTTGCAGCCGTGCGCGTCGCCGACGGCGTTCAGCGGCGCGAGCACGGTTTCGGTGAAGCGCGCGCCTTCTTCCAGCACCGCGTCCACCAGCTCGCGGTTGGCGTCGGGCATGCCGAGCCGCGCGAACAGCGCTTCGTCGCCGAGCAGGTCGTGCAGGACGAAGCGGATGTCTTCCTGCGGCGCGCGATAGGACGCGGCCATCAGCGCAGCACTCCGGGCAGGCCCGGGACCGGGCTGAGCGCGTTGTCGCGCTTGAACTCGAAGCTGCGCACGCCGCTGCCGTCGGGCGTGGCGTCGATCGAACCTTCGAGGTGGTAGTCGATGCGGTGCCCGCCGGCGAGCGCGTCGGCGAGCGCGAGTTTCGCACCCGGCGGTGGCGCCGCGACTTCGATGGTGGCGACGTCGGCGGCCTCGGGGCCGATCGGCAGGGCGGGCGATGCGCGCAATGCAGCGGCGGGCTGGCCGTCGAAGCTCAGCGCCAGGTCGACGCGATCGAAGCGCATCGGCACGTTGCTGTAGTTGTCGATCCGCAGGTCGATGGCCCAGCTGCCGTCCGCGCGCACGCTGAGCTGCTGGATGCTCGCGGAAGGATCGGAGACGCGACGCGGCGGGCCGCTCGCGCAGGCACCGAGCAGGGCCGCGGCCAGCAGCGGGAGGGAGGCGCGCAGGAACGTCATGCAGGGGCTTCCGGTGGGGCTCGTGGCGAGCATACACCGGCGTAGGGTGGGGTCGCGGCGGCGCCCCGCGTTGCCTCAGTCGCGTGCGGCGGCGGGCGCGAGCAACGGATAGGGATCGATCGCGGTGCCCTGCCACCAGTGCTTTTCAGGGCCGAGCACGAAGATCGCGAAATGCAGGTGCGGTGCGTCCTCGGCGGCATTGCCGGTACTGCCGACGTAGCCGATCACGTCGCCGCGCCGCAGCGCCTGGCCTTCGGCGAGGCCTTCGGCGTAGCGGTCGAGGTGCGCGTAGTAGTAGGCACGGGTGCCGGCACGGTCGAACTCGTAGATCGTGAGGCCGCCGGGCACGCTGGTGAACAGCTTTTCCACGGTGCCGTCGATGGCGGCGAGCACGGGCGTGCCACGCGGCGCCATGATGTCGAGCGCTTCGTGCGGGCGCGTGCCGCCGCCGCGGGCTTCGTTGAACGTGTCGTGCAACTGGGACGGCTGGATGCCCTGCACCGGGAGCAGCAATGTTTCGCCGGCCGGCAGGGCAGTGGTGGGCGAACCCGCAGCGGTGCTCGTCATTGCAGGCGCATTGACGGCAGGAGTCGCCGTGGTGGTCGGGGTGACCTGGGCCGACGCGATCGCGCTGGGTGCGGGTGTCGCCGTCGTCGTTGCGGTGCCCGCCGGTTGCGCGGCTGCTTGTCCCGGCGTGGGCGCATCCGCCGGCAACGTCGTTGGCGTTGGCGTGGCAGGCCCGCGCATCACGAAATACACCACGTTCGCGCCGAGCAGCAGCCCCGCCAGGAAAAGAAGGAAACCCTTCATCGCGTCACTCCTGCAGCAGCGCGGGCGTTCCCGCGGCGACGGCGCCGGCCACCGCCTGCGCATCCCAGTTGGTGAGGCGGATGCAGCCGTGCGACTGTGTCTTGCCGATCGTCGCCGGTTCGGGCGTGCCGTGGATGCCGTAATGCGGCTTCGAGAGGTCCATCCAGACCACGCCGACCGGATTGTTGGGGCCGGCCGCGACCGTCGCTTTCGAGTGCGACGCGTCGGCATCCCAGAACAGCGCGGGGTTGTAGTGGAACTCGGGATCGCGGGCGACGCCCTGGATCTTCCACTTGCCGACAGGCAGTGGATCATGGCTGCTGCCCGACGTCGCCGGATAGCGCGCGTACAGCTTGCCCGCATCGTCCTCGAGCGCGACGCTCGCGTCGGACGCGTCCACCACCACCCGTGCGGCCTTCTGCAGCGGCGCCGTGCCGTGCACGTTGGGCACCGCGATGGTGGTGCCCGCGACGAAGTCCTTGCCGGGGTTGAGCTTGTGCAGCAGCTCCGGACTTGCGTGGAAGCGCTCGCCGAGCATCTCGTCGAGCGATGCGTAACCCAGCCGCTCGAGCTTCGACTTTTCCATCATGTCCGTGGGCACGGGCATGTAAGGGCCCGCCGCATCGGCCTCGGTGATCGTGTAGTCCACGAGCGTCGGTGCCGCGTCCGCCTCCAGCGCGCGCCAGGTGGCGTCGTCGAGCGCGCCGTCGCCGGACAGGTCGTGCGCGCGCTGGAAGGCGGCGACCGCGCGCCGCGTGTTGCTGCCGCTCGCGCCATCGATCTGGCCCGGCCCGAAATGTGCGCGGTCGAGCAGCACCTGCGCGCGCAGCGCGCCATCGCGCGAAACCTCGGCGTCGGCGGCCGATGCCGCAAGCGATTGCGAGGGTTCCCACCCGGCGGAGCCGGGCGACGAAGTCTTCACTGGCGCGTTCGCGTTGGTGGCTGTGGAATCCGCGGCGACGGTGTCGGCAGCCGCGCGCACGTTGGCGAACGTGGTGGATGCGGGCTGCTGCTGCGCATCGGCGCGCATCGGCGAGGCCGCGAGCACGAGCGCGATCGCGAGGAGGGCGGTGGCGGGAACTGCATGCATCGGGACGGCACCTCTGGAAGATGCGTCGATGCTGGCGGTCGTGGCTTCGTGGTCGCGTGAATGCGCCAGGCCGCAGTGCGGCGCGTGCCACCATGAAGTGGTGGCCGGGGAGGGAGTCGAACCCCCGACACGGGGATTTTCAATCCCCTGCTCTACCAACTGAGCTACCCGGCCGGAATCGCGAAGTGGGGCGCGGCGGCCGTTTCACGAGGCCGCGATGATACGGATGCAGCCCCGGCGGGGCAAGCCGCATGGGGGCTGAACAGCGGTGCGCCGGCCATGCGCCGGGCGCCTCGACCCGGAGCAAGATGGCATCGCACCCCTTCCGAGAGGTCCATGCCATGCGTACCGCCCACCTCCTCCTTCCGGCTGCCTCCCTGCTGCTCCTGGCCGCGTGCGCCACGACCCGCATGGACGATCCGCAGAAACTTGCGCTGTACCAGGGCCACGCCGGCGCCCCGGTCAAATCCATCCGCTACGTCGACCCGATCGGCTGGGAGCGGATCGACAACTTCCATCTCGTCCTGAATGTCCGCCCGCGGGAGTCGTGGCTGGTCGCGATGACGGGCCCCTGCCTGGACTGGGGCAGCGGCGACCAGGCGATTTCCATCAGCCACAACGGCGGCATGGTCAATCCGGGCCTCGACAGCGTGAACTTCCCGCGCTCGCGGATCTCGTGCCGGATCGGCGAAATCCGCCTGGTCGATCCGGTCGCGGTGCGGGATGCGCGCAACGCGCTCGCCGCGACGCCGTGAACGCGGCTGAGGCGCGGCGTCGAGCCGCGCCTCAGGCGATCGGCGGGGCCACGTAACCTTCGGGTTTGGCCGCGCCACCGCCGAACAGGAATTTCTCCATCTCGCCTTCGAGGAAGGCGCGATGCTTCGGGTCCAGCGGTGACAGCCGGTTCTCGTTGATCAGCATGGTCTGGTGCGCCAGCCACGCGGCCCAGGCGGCCTTGCCGACGTGCGCGTACACGCGCTTGCCCAGTTCGCCGGGCCAGGGCACGAAGTCCAGGCCCTCGGTTTCGCGTTGCTCGTATTCGCAGAAGACGCTGCGGCTCATCGGGAGGGCTCCATGCGGATCAGCTTGCGGATGGGCGCCGGGATGCCGAGCGAATCGAATTCGCGCGGCGCGACCCAGCGCAGGTCGCCATTGTCCGCCACCGCGGCGCGCGCGGCCACCTCGCGCCAATGCATGGGTTGCAGCAGCAACCGGTAGTGGGTGAAGCCGTGCGCGACCGGCGCGAGCGGTTCGGCCGCGTCGTAGTCGCCGGCGATGTGCGCGGCGAACCATTCGCGGGCCTGCGCGTGGCCTTCGGCTTCCGGCACGGACCAGAGTTGCGCCCAGACGCCGGTGGCGGGACGACGCTGCAACAGGATGCGGCCTTCGGCATCGCGCAGCAGCAGCACCAGCGCCTCGCGTTCGGGCAGCGGCTTGCCGGGCTTCGGCGTCGGCAACTGTTCGACGCGACCCTCGCGCAACGCGACGCAATCCGCTTGCAGCGGGCAGATCGCGCAGGCGGGTGAGTGGCGCGTGCACAGCGTGGCGCCGAAATCCATCTGCGCCTGCGTGTAATCGGCCAGGCGTGCATCGGGCAGGTGCGCCTCGGCCAGCGTCCACAACGCGCGTTCGACCGCCGGCGTGCCGGGCCAGCCGTCGATGCCGTGGTAACGCGCGAGCACGCGCTTGACGTTGCCGTCGAGGATCGGGAAGCGGTCGCCCCAGGCCTGGGCGAGGATCGCGCCGGCGGTGCTGCG
>CAMLSB010000034.1 GCA_946482565.1 uncultured Lysobacteraceae bacterium
CCGGCGACGACATGCGCGGCGCCGAACTCGGCGGCGCGATGAAGAACGTGCTCGCCGTCGCCACCGGCGCCGCCGACGGCATGGGCCTCGGCCTCAACGCACGCACCGGCCTGATCACGCGCGGCCTCAACGAGATGTTGCGCCTCAACGCCGCGATCGGCGGCCGCCCCGAAACGCTGATGGGCCTCGCCGGCCTCGGCGATCTCGTGCTCACCTGTACCGGCGACCTGTCGCGCAACCGCCGCCTCGGCCTCGCGCTCGGCCGCGGCCAGTCGCTCGACGACGCCGTGCGCGAAATCGGCCAGGTCGTCGAATCGGTGCAGACCGCCGACGAAGTGATGCGCCTCGCCGACCGCCACGGCCTCGAGCTGCCGATCGCTCAGAACGTGCGCGACGTGCTGCATGGCGACATCACGCCAGTCGAGGCGCTGCAGCGGCTGCTTGCGCGCGAGCAGAAGGCCGAGTACCCGCACGGCCTGTTCGGCTAGCCGAACGTCGGCCATCGGCGGCGATACGGGCTGCGTGTTCCCCCCATAAAAAACCCGGCCGTTGCCGGCCGGGTCGGGATCGCGAAAGTCGGGGGAGGGAACGCTCGCGATCCCCTTGCTTGCTGAGCCGACCATGGGTCGGCTCTACGGTGCGGGGATTACCAGGTCAGGCGCGGGCCGACGAAGAACTGGTTGTCGCCGCCCTTCACGAGCTTGACGTCCGCGGCCAGGCCCCAGTTCTGGTTGAACTTCACCTGCGCGCCGAGGCGGCCGTAGAAGTCGCCTTCGTAGTCCTTGCCGTCCTCGTAGCCGGCCATCGCGTAGCCTTCGAGCATCGAGGTCAGCGACGCGCGCGCGCCCGCTTCGACGCTGTAGCCGTCGGTGTCGAGGCCGTTGCCGGCGTCGAACTTCTCGTAGGCGACGCGGGTGACGAGGTCGGTGTTCTGCGAGACCTGGCGGTTGTAGCCGACGCCGACGCGCCACTGGTCGAAGTCGGCGCTGGAATGCTTGATGTCCTGGTGGCTGAAGTCGCCGAACAGGTGGAAGTTCGGGCTCAGCGCTGCGGAGCCCTGCAGGCCCCAGCCGTCGGCGTCGCCGCTGGCGGTGTTGGTGGCGGTGTAGCCGCCCTGGACGTAGTTGTAGTTGATGCCGTCGGCCGCGGAGGCGGCGAACGGCGCCGCGGCGACCAGGGCGAGTGCAGCGAGCTTGGCGATTGCGGGGGAACGCTTCATGTGTGGCCTCTTCTTGGTTTTTTGTGGCCGGCAGCAACGCGGGGGAGGGACGAGGCTGAACCGGTGGCACGATTCTGCGCAGGCCTCCCCAACCGGGCCTGAAGATGTGAAGACGTGCTCACGGAACTTTTCAGCTGCGTTCAGGTTCCGCGCCTGCGTAGCCGAGCTGGCGCCAGGCCTCGTACACCGTCACTGCGACCGCGTTCGACAAGTTGAGGCTGCGGTTGCCGGGGCGCATGGGCAGGCGCAGGCGCTGCGTTTCGGGCAGCGCATCGAGCACCGCGTCGGGCAGGCCGGTGGTCTCGCTGCCGAACAACAGCACGTCGCCCGCGCGGTAGCGAACCGTGTCAAAGCGGACCTGGCCGCGCGTGCTCAGCGCGAACACGCGCGGCGATGCTGCGTGGCCCGCCTCAGCCGCAGCCGCGCCGGTACCCGCAGCGGTGTCCGCAGCGGTGTCCGCGGCGATCGCCGCCAGCGCGGCGTCGAGCGAATCGTGCACGCGCATCGTCGCGTACTCGTGGTAATCGAGGCCGGCGCGCCGCAGCTGCGTGTCTTCGATGTCGAAGCCCAGCGGCCCGGCGAGATGCAGGTGCGCGCCGGTGTTGGCGCACAAACGGATGATATTGCCGGTGTTGGGCGGGATGCGCGGTTCGAGCAGGACGACGTGGAGCAGCGGCGCGCGCGCCGCCCCGGCGCTCGCGTCGCTCACCACGGCAGCGTTGCGCCGCGCCAGTCGCGGAAGCCGCCGCTGTCGGCGGCGCCGGCGCCATCGATCACGCGCAGCAGGCCCGCCACCGCATCGGCGACGGGCACGGTGGCGTTGTCGCCGCCCATGTCGGTTTGCGCCCAGCCCGGATGCAGCGCGAGCACGACGATGCCGCGCGGCGCCAGCGCCTTGGCCAGCAGCGCGGTCGCCATGTTCTGCGCGGCCTTGCTGATGTCGTAGCTCGGCGAGCCGAAGCGGGCGAGCGAGGCGATCGAGCCGAGCACGCTGCTGACGTTCGCGACCTTCGCGCCGTCGGCAAGCCGCTCCGCGAGGGCCTGCGTGACCAGCAGCGGACCCATCGCGTTGGTGCGGAAGCTGTCCTCGACGATGGCGGGATCGATCGCGCCGAAGCGTTCGCCCGAATGGAGCACGCCGGCGCAGTTGACGAGCAGGCGCAGCGACAAGGCCTCGTCGAGCAGTGGCAGTTCGTTCGCGAGCTCGGCGATCGAGCGCGGCGCGGCAACGTCCAGCGGCAGCACGCGCAGGCGCCCCGGATGTTCGCCCGCGAGTGCGTTCAGCGCGGTCGCCTTGCCCGGATGGCGGCAGGTCGCGACCACGCGCTCGCCGCGGGCGAGCAACTGGCGCGCGAATTCCAGGCCGAGACCGCGATTCGCACCGGTGACGAGGCAGTGGCCGTTGTCCATGCGGGCAGTATGCCGCGCCGTAACCGTTTGCGCCCCGCCAGGCCCGTCGGGACGGGACCTTTGGGCTACACGGGACCCCTTGCGGACGCGTAGGATGGGCTGATTTTCACCTCACGAATACGCAAGGAGTGCCTGATGTCCGTCCACGCCAATATCGATCGCGGCCGCCAGCCCGCGTTGCTGCGCCGCGGCCTGCTCGCCGCCAGTCTCGCCGTCGCCCTCGGCGGCCTCTACTACGCGCCGCCCGCCGCCGCGGAAAATGCCGCGCCCGCCGCTGCCGCCGCGTCCGCCGCGCAGGCGCGCGCCGACATCGACATCCCGTACCAGCAGTTCACCCTGCCCAACGGCCTGCGCGTGATCGTGCACGAGGACCACAAGGCGCCGATCGTCGCGGTCAACATCTGGTACCACGTCGGCAGCAAGGACGAGCCCGCCGGCCGCACCGGCTTCGCGCACCTGTTCGAGCACCTGATGTTCAACGGCTCGGAGAACCACACCGGCGAATACTTCGACCCGTTCGAGCTGGCCGGCGCCACCGACATGAACGGCACCACCAACTCCGACCGCACCAACTACTTCGAGAACGTGCCGACCACCGCGCTCGACATGGCGCTGTGGATGGAATCCGACCGCATGGGCCACCTGCTCGGCGCGATCGACCAGGCCACGCTCGACGAGCAGCGCGGCGTCGTCCAGAACGAGAAGCGCCAGGGCGAGAACCAGCCCTACGGCCAGCTCAACGAGATCGAGGCGCATACCGTCTATCCGGTCGGCCACCCGTACCACCACACCACCATCGGCTCGATGGCCGACCTCAACGCGGCCTCGCTGGAGGACGTGAAGAACTGGTTCCGCACCTGGTACGGCCCGAACAACGCCGTGCTCGTGCTCGCCGGCGACATCGACCTGGCCACCGCGAAGGCGAAGGTCGCGAAGTACTTCGGCGACATCCCGGCAACGCCGACGATGGCGCAGCCGAAGGTCAACCTCGCGCCGCTCGCCGCCGACGGCCGCACCGTCGTGCAGGATGCCGTGCCGCAGGTGATGGTCGACCGCGTCTGGAACGTCGCCCAGGTGGGCACGAAGGACGCCGACCTGCTCGACCTGTTCGCCAGCATCCTCGGTGGCTCGAAGTCCTCGCGCCTGCAGAGCCGGCTGGTGTACCAGGACAAGCTGGTCGACAACATCAACGCCTACTACAACGGCATGCAGGTCGTCGGCATGTTCGGCATCCAGGGCAACGTCAAGCAGGGCGTCGACCCGGCGAAGGTCGAGGCCATCGCCAACGAGGAACTGCAGCGCCTGCTGAAGGACGGCCCGACCGCGGACGAACTGGAGCGCGCCAAGACGACGTTCCGCGCCGGCTTCGTGCGCGGCATCGAGCGCATCGGCGGCTTCGGCGGCAAGGCCGACGCGCTGGCCTCGTGCACCATCTACACCGGCAACCCGGGCTGCTTCCGCGACACGATCAGCACGATCGACAACGCGACCGGCGCCGAGCTCGTCGCCGTCGCCAACAAGTGGCTCAAGGGCCACAGCCACACCTTCGTCGTCGAGCCCGGCAAGCGCACCGCGCTGGCCGAGGATCCGGCGGTGAAGCCGGCGCCGATGACGCTGCCGAAGGTGGACGCGAAGTTCAAGACCCTCGCGACCGACGTCGACCGCAGCAAGGGCGTGCCCGCCGTCACCAGCTTCCCGGACCTCAAGTTCCCGGCGCTGCAGCGCGCGACGCTCGCCAACGGCACGCAGGTCGTGCTGGCCGAGCGCCACGACGTCCCGGTGGTGCAGGTGAGCTACGAGTTCGGCGGCGGCTATGCGTCGGACGCGAAGGATCGCCTCGGCGCCGCCAGCTTCGCGATGGGCATGCTCGACGAAGGCGAGGGCGACCTGGACGCGCTGGGCTTCGCCAACCGCGCGCAGGCGCTCGGTGCGCGCCTCGGCGCGAGCGCCGACATCGACGGTTCCGGCGCGTACGTGTCGGCGCTGAAGGAAAAGCTCGACCCGTCGCTGCAGCTGTTCGCCGACATGCTGCGCAAGCCGAACTTCGCGCAGGCCGACATCGACCGCGTCAAGGCGACGTGGATCGCCGGCATCGCGCAGGAGAAGGCGCGCCCGAACGGCGCGGCGACGCGCGTGCTGCCGCCGCTGCTGTACGGTGCGGGCCATCCGTATGCGATCCCGTTCAGCGGCACCGGCACCGAAGCCTCGATCAAGGCGCTGACCCGCGACGACCTGGTGGCTTACCACGATGCGTACGTGCGCCCGCAGGGCGCGACGGTCATCGTCGTCGGCGACACCACGCTGGGTGAAATCGTGCCGAAGCTCAACGCGGCGTTCGGCGACTGGAACGGCACCGGCACCGCGCCGGCCGCCGCCAAGGTACCCGCCGTCGCGCGTCCGGACGGCGTGCGCGTGTTCCTGATCGACCAGCCCGGCGCGATCCAGGCCAACATCTACGCCGGCGAGCTCATGCCGTCGACGAAGGATGCGAGCGCCGACGTCTACGACTTCGCCAACAAGATCCTCGGCGGACAGTTCTCCTCGCGCCTCAACATGAACCTGCGCGAGGACAAGCACTGGGCCTACGGCGCGTACAGCTTCACGTACGCCGCCCTCGGCCAGCGCCCGTGGATGGCCTACTCGCCGGTGCAGATCGACAAGACGGCGCCGGCGCTGCAGGAAATGGTGCGCGAGATCAACGACTACACCACCGGCGCGAAGCCGGCGACGCAGGCCGAGGTGGACAAGGCGCGGGCCGACGAGATCAACGGCCTGCCGGGTTCGTTCGAGACTGCGAGCGCGGTGATGAACGAGATCGGCGACATCGTCCGCTACGACCGTCCGGACAACTACGTCGTGAAGCACGCCGCGCAGGTCGAGGCGCTGACCACCGACGACGTCAACGCGGCCGCGAAGGACCTCGACCCGAAGGCCATGACCTGGGTCGTGGTCGGCGACCTGTCGAAGATCGAGCAGCCGATCCGCGACCTGAAGCTGGGCACCGTCACCGTCATCGATGCCGACGGCCATCCGGTCGCGAAGTAAGCTGCCGTAGAGCCGTTCAGATGCCCCGGGCCACAATCCCGGGGCATCTTCTTTTCAGCATCAAGCCTTCCGGAGCCCCCATGCGCCTGCCGATCGCCGCCGCCCTCCTTGCCGCCACCTTCGCGACGGGCCTGTCCGCCTGCACCTGGGTCCACATGGCGCCCGGCGCCAGCGCGGTCCGCGTGGTGTCGGCCACGCCGGCGAACTGCCAGAACCGGGGCGAGGTCGAGGTCTCCGTGAAGGAGCGGCTGGGGCCCTACGAGCGCAACACCCTGCGGGTCCGCGACGAGCTGGAAACGCTGGCCCGCAACGAGGCGCCCGGCCTGGGCGGCGATACCGTGCAGCCGCTGGACGGCCACGAGGATGGCAACCAGCGCTACACCGTCTGGCGCTGCGGCGGCTGAACCGGGGTCGCGCCCCCACGGCGCCGGCGACCGGGGGTCGACAGGTGCAGTGCTAAACTGGCTTGTTTCCTTCTGTTCACCGGGTGCCTGCCCATGTTGTTCCAGCACGTCGCCATTGCCGGCCTGGCCCATATCGACGCCCCGCGCCGATTGAGCTCGGACGAGATCAATGCCCGCCTCAAGCCCACCCTCGATCGCCTCGGCATCAAGGTCGACGTGCTCAAGGACATCGCCGGGATCAACGCCCGGCACCTGTGGGACGAAGGCATGCAGGCCTCCGACGCGGCGACCCTGGCGGGCGTCAAGGCGCTGGCCGACGCCGGCATCGACCCGGACAAGGTCGGCCTGCTGGTCAACACCTCGGTGAGCCGCGACTACCTCGAGCCGTCGACGGCCTCCATCGTCAGCGGCAACCTGCGCCTGCCCGACACCTGCCAGAACTTCGACGTGGCCAACGCCTGCCTCGCGTTCCTCAACGGCATGGACATCGCCAGCCGCATGATCGAGCGCGGCGAGATCGAGTACGCGCTGGTGGTCGACGGCGAGACGGCCGACCTCGCCTACGAGAAGACCCTCGAGCGCATGATGCGCGCCGACAGCACCGAGGAAGACTTCCGCAACGAGATGGCGACGCTCACCCTCGGCTCCGGCGCCGCGGCGATGGTGCTGGCCCGCGCCGAGCTCGCGCCGGGCGCGCCGCGCTACAAGGGCGGCGTCACCCGCGCAGCGACCGAGTGGAACAAGTTGTGCCGCGGCAACCTGGACGGCATGGTCACCGACACCCGCCAGCTGCTCGTCGAGGGCATCAAGCTGGCGCAGAAGACCTTCGAGGTCGCCAAGCACAAGCTCGGCTGGGTCGCCAGCGAACTCGACGAGTTCGTCGTCCACCAGGTCAGCAAGGTCCATACCGCCGCCTTCACCAAGGCCATGGGCATCGACCCGCGCAAGGTGCTGACGATCTTCGGCGAGCACGGCAACATCGGCCCGGCCTCGGTGCCGATCGTGCTGAGCAAGCTGCGCGAGATGGGCCGCCTGAAGAAGGGCAGCCGCGTGGCGCTGCTGGGCATCGGCTCGGGGCTGAACTGCTCGATGGCCGAGGTGGTCTGGTAATTCGAACGGTTGCCTGCGCGCGTTGCCGCGCGCACGCAAGGATGGCGGACCTGGCCTGATGCTCTTTCCGGATTATCCGTTCGAGCCGCGCGCGTTCGAGGCGCGCCCCGGCATCACGATGTCGTACCTCGACGAAGGCCCGCGCGACGGCGACGTCGTCGTGATGCTGCACGGCAATCCGTCGTGGAGCTACTATTGGCGGCGCCTGGTGCTGGGGCTGCGCGACCCCGCTCCCGGCAAGGCATACCGCTGCATCGTGCCGGACCACGTCGGCATGGGGCTCAGCGACAAGCCCGACGACCGCGCCGCGGCGACGCCGCGCTACGACTACACGCTGCAATCGCGCATCGACGACCTGCAGGCGCTGCTGCGCCATGCGGGCGTGGACGATGCGACACCGGTGACGCTCGTGGTGCACGACTGGGGCGGCATGGTCGGCTTCGGCTGGGCGCTGTCGCACTCGACGCAGGTCGAGCGGCTGGTGATCCTCAACACCGCGGCGTTCCCGATGCCGGCGGCGAAGCGATTTCCGTGGCGGCTGGCGCTGGGGCGCGATTCGCGCGTCGGCGGCTGGCTGATCCGGCGCTACAACCTGTTCGCGCGCGGCGCGGCGCGCTTCGGCACCACGCGCAAGCTGCCGCGCGAAGTGCGCGAGGCTTATGCCGGCGTGTATGCGGGCTGGGACAACGCGATCTCGACGCTGCGCTTCATGCAGGACATCCCGCTGCGCGAAGGCGATCGCGCGTGGCCGCTGCTGGTGCGTTCGGGCGAAACGCTGCCGCGGTACGCGGACCGGCCGGCGTTCATCGGCTGGGGGCTGCGCGACTTCGTGTTCGACCGGCATTGCCTGGACGTGTTCCGCGCGGCGCTGCCGCAAGCCGAGGTGCATGCCTTCGACGATGCCGGCCACTACGTGATGGAGGACAAGCACGAGGTGCTGGTGCCTGCCATCCGCGCGTTCCTCGACGCAAACCCCCTGTAGCGCCGACCCACACGGACGGCTCCCGACGCAACCTATGCCGCCATCGGCGGCGGCAGCGCCGGCGGCGTGTGCCCGCCGTCGTTCGGATTGTCGTCGGGATGGCCGTCGTCGTCGTTTGCCGGTGCATCGATGCCGTGCCAGTCGGCCGGCGTCAACGGTGCCAGACCGTGCGCGATGCGCGCCCTGTCGCATTGCGGGCTGGCCGTGCCGAACTCCCACGACGCCGCGACGTCCCGGCATGCGCTCGGCCGCCGCGGGTGGATCGTGCAGCGCGAGCGCACGCCGATCTCCGCGTCGAGGGCGATGCAGCGCGGGGCGCCCTGCGAGGTGCCTTTCATGGCGCGTTCGTGCCGGCGCAGCGGTTCGGTCAGTTCCGGGGGCACGGTCCCGCCGAGGGCTGGGTCTGCCTCGGACCAGTGGAGCGCGACGCGGAAGTGGGCGCAGCAGGCGCCGCAGGCCAGGCAGGGATGACGCATGGTGCGCCGGTGAGCGAAGGGACGGGGCGCGGATTTTGCGCCTTCCGCTGCGGCGCGCAAGGGGGTGCCGGGACGGGCGACAATGGGCGCATGGATGCTGCGCCCGCCCCCGAGACCTGCAATATCGCCGATGTGCTGCCGCGGCTGGCGCGGGCGCATCCGGAGCGGGTAGCGATGCGGTACCCGGGCCGCGATGGCGCGTACCGCGATGTCCTGACCTACGGCCAGCTCGACGCGCGCAGCGACGCCATCGCCGCCGGGCTGGCGCGGCGCGGCATCGGCCGCGGTACGCGCACGGTGGTGATGGTGCGGCCGACGCCGGAATTCTTCCTCGTGATGTTCGCGCTGTTCAAGGCGGGCGGGGTGCCGGTGCTGGTGGATCCGGGCATCGACCGGCGCGCGCTGAAGCAGTGCCTGGACGAGGCACGGCCCGAAGCGTTCATCGGCGTGCCGCTGGCGATGCTGGCGAAGGCGCTGCTGGGTTGGGCACGGAGTGCGCGGGTCCGGATCACGACCGGCGCGCGCGCGTTGTTCGCGGACGCGACGCTGGCTTCGATCGAGCGCGCTGGCGCTGGCGCGGGTCCACAGCTCATGCAGGCGCAACCCGATGATGTCGCCGCGATCCTGTTCACCAGCGGCAGCACCGGCGTGCCGAAAGGCGTCGTGTACCGGCATCGCCATTTCGTCGCGCAGGTGGCGATGCTGCGCGATGCGTTCGGCATCGAAGCCGGCGGCGTGGACCTGCCGACTTTCCCGCCGTTCGCGCTGTTCGATCCGGCGCTCGGGCTGACGTCGATCATTCCCGACATGGATCCCACGCGGCCCGCGAAGGCGGACCCGAGCAAGCTGCTGCGCGCGATCGCCGACTTCGGCGTCACGCAGCTGTTCGGTTCGCCCGCCCTGATGCGCGTGCTCGCCGAACACGGTGCGCCACTGCCCGGCGTGCGCCTCGCCACGAGCGCGGGCGCGCCGGTGCCGCCCGACGTCGTCGCGCGCATGCTCGCGCTGCTGCCGGAAGGCGCGCGGTTCTGGACGCCGTACGGCGCCACCGAATGCCTGCCGGTCGCCGCGATCGAGGGCCGCGAGCTGCTGTCGCTGCGCGCGCGTACCGAAGCCGGCGCGGGCACCTGCGTCGGCCGGCCGGTGGCGCCGAACGAGGTGCGCATCATCCGCACGAACGACGACGCGATTCCGGACTGGAGCGACGCGTTGCTCGCCGTGCCGGGTGAAGTCGGCGAGATCACCGTCGCCGGGCCGAGCGCCACCGACACCTATTTCAATCGCGATGCGCAGACGCGCCTGGCGAAGATCCGCGAAGCGCTGCCGGGCGGTGGCGCGCGCATCGTGCATCGCATGGGCGACCTCGGCTATTTCGACGCGAAAGGGCGCTTGTGGTTCTGCGGCCGCAAGTCGCAGCGCGTGGTCGTCGACGAGGCGACGACGCTGTGCACTGAACAGGTCGAGCCCGTGTTCAATGCGCATCCGGCGGTGCACCGCAGCGCGCTGGTCGGCATCGGCCCGCGCGGTGCGCAGCGCGCGGTGCTGGTGTACGAACTGGCGCACGGTGCGAACGTGCGCAGCCACGACCTTCGTGCCGTTCCCGCCGAACTGCGCGCGATCGCGGTGCGGCAGCCGCACACCGCGACGATCTCGGCGTTCATGCGCCATCCGAAGCCGTTTCCCGTCGACATCCGCCACAACGCCAAGATCGGGCGCGAGGCGCTGGCCGCATGGGCCGCGCGGCAGCCGCAAGGCGATCGCGCATGAGGATCCTGGTCACCGGCGGCGGCGGTTTCCTCGGGCAGGCGTTGTGCCGCGGGCTCGTCGAGCGCGGCCACGACGTGGCCAGCTTCAACCGCGGCCACTATCCCGCGCTCGAAGCGCTCGGCGTGCGCCAGTTGCGCGGCGATCTCGCCGATCGCGATGCCGTGCTTGACGCCGCGCAGGGCTGCGACGCGATCTTCCACAACGCGGCGAAAGCGGGCGCGTGGGGCAGCTACGACAGCTATTGCAACGCCAACGTGCTCGGCACGGAAAACGTGATCGCGGCGTGCCGCGCCCACGGCATCGGGCGGCTGGTGTACACGTCGACGCCCAGCGTCACGCATCGCGCCACGCACCCCGTTGCCGGTGGCACGGCGGACGAAGTGCCCTACGGCGAGCACCTCAAGGCGCCGTATGCCGCGACCAAGCTCATCGCGGAGAAGGCGGTGCTCGCGGCGAACGGCGACACGCTCGCGACCATCGCGCTGCGCCCGCGCCTGATCTGGGGCGTCGGCGACCGGCAACTCCTGCCGCGCCTGGCCGAACGCGCGCGCGCCGGGCGCCTGCGCCTGGTCGGCGGTGGCGACAATTGCGTCGACACGACCTACATCGACAATGCCGCGCAGGCGCACTTCGATGCGTTCGAACACCTCGCGCCGGACGCGGCATGCGCGGGCCACGCGTACTTCATCAGCAATGGCGAACCGAAGCCGATGCGCGAGATCGTCAACGCGCTGCTCGCCGCGGTCGGTGCGCCGCCGGTGACGCAGTCGCTGCCCTTCGGCGCGGCCTACGCGATCGGTGCCGTCTGCGAGGCGGCGTGGACGCTGTTGCCGCTGCGCGGGGAGCCGCCGCTGACGCGCTTCCTCGCCGAGCAGCTCGCCACGACCCACTGGTACGACATGGCGCCGGCGCGCCGCGACTTCGGCTACGTCCCGCGCGTCTCCATTGCCGAAGGCCTGGCCCGCCTGGCCGCCGCGCATCACCGGGAGGGCGGCCCGGCTGGCCATACAATGCGCGGATGACGAGCTTGCCGTTCAACTGGAAGGTGCCCGCCGGCCGCGCGCTCGAAGCGGCGCTGGGTCGCGCGCTGGCACTGGATCCGGAGACGCGGGCGGCGCTCGCGGTGCTCGACGGCCGCAGCGTCGACCTCGGCCTGGAAGCGCCGCCCCTCGCGCTCCGGCTCACGGTGGATGGCGACCGGCTCCGCGTCGGCCCTGCCGATGCCGGTGCGGAAGCGGATCTTGGCGTGCGCGCGACGCTCGGCGCGGTCCTCGCGCAGTTGCCGCGGCTCCTGCCCGGCGCGAACCGCGGCGACGATGCGCCGCCGGTCGGCCGCATGCGCATCTCCGGCGACGCCGACCTCGCGCGACGCCTGCAGCGCCTCGCCGAGCGCTTCGACCCCGACTGGCAGCAGCCGTTCGTGGCGGTGTTCGGCGACGTCATCGGCGTGCAGGTCGCCAACGCGTTCGCCGCCGGCCTGCGCCACGCGCGCGGCGCAGGTCGCGACTTCGCCGAAACCGCGGCCGAGTACCTGACCGAGGAATCGCGCGATGTGGTGCCGCGCGCGGAACTCGACGCTTTCCATGACGCGGTCGACACGCTGCGCGACGATGCGGCGCGCCTGGCGGCGCGCGTTACCCGCTTGCGCGCCGCAGTGTCCACCGCCGCCGCCGCCGCCGGCGCTGGCGACGGCGGTGCGACCCCGGGCGGTGCGCGATGAAATCCGGCCTGCGCGCGTTGCGCATCGGCCGCGTACTGCTGCGCTATCGCCTCGACGACCTGCTGCGCGGCACGCCGGCGGAGCGCTGGCTGTGGGTGATGCGGCCGTTCGTGCCGCGCGCCTCGCGCGATGTCGCCGCGATGCCGCGTGGCATGCGCCTGCGCCTGGCCTTGCAGGAACTGGGGCCGATCTTCGTCAAGTTCGGGCAGATCCTCTCGACGCGGCGGGACCTCGTGCCGCCGGACGTCGCCGACGAACTGACCCTGCTGCAGGACCGCGTCGCGCCTTTCGACGGTGAAGCCGCGCGCGCGATCGTCGAGCAGGCGCTCGGGCGCCCGGTCACGGAAGCGTTCGCGAGCTTCGACACCATGCCGCTCGCGTCCGCGTCCATCGCGCAGGTGCATGCGGCGACGCTGCCGGCGCAGGGCGGCAGTGGCGACGGCGCCGATGCAAGCATCGTCCTCCCGCCGCGCGAAGTCGTGGTCAAGGTGCTGCGCCCGGGCGTCCGCCGCCAGATCGCGCAGGACATCGCGCTGCTGAAGCACGTCGCCGCGCTGGTCGACCGCACGCATCCGTCGGCCGACAAGATCCGGCCGCGCGAGATCGTGGCCGAGATCGAGAACACGCTTGCCGCCGAGCTCGACCTGCAGCGCGAAGGCGCCAATGCCAGCGTGCTGCGCCGCAACTGGCTCGGCTCGCCGGACCTGTACGTGCCCGAGCCGATCTGGAGCCACACCGCCGAGCGCGTGCTCACGCTCGAGCGCGTGCGCGGCATCCCCAGCGACGACATCGCCGCGCTCGACGCCGCCGGCATCGACCGCAAGGCGCTCGCGGCGAAGGGCGTGCGCGTGTTCTACACCCAGGTGTTCCGCGACAACTTCTTCCACGCCGATGCGCACGCCGGCAACATCTGGGTCGACGTCGACCCCGCGCGCCGCGCCAACCCGCGCTTCATCGCGCTCGACTTCGGGATCATGGGCCAGCTCTCCAGCGAGGATCAGTACTACCTCGCCGAGAACTTCATGGCGATCTTCAACCGCGACTACCGCCGCATCGCCGAGCTGCACGTGCAGGCCGGCTGGATGCCGTCGCACATCCGCATCGACGAGCTCGAAGCCGCCGCGCGTTCGGTGTGCGAGCCCTACTTCACCCGCCCGCTGAGCGAGATCTCGCTCGGCGAAGTGCTGCTGAAACTGTTCCGGGTCGCGCAGCGTTACGAACTCACGCTGCAGCCGCAGTTGATCCTGCTGCAGAAGACGCTGCTCAACATCGAAGGCGTCGGTCGCCAGCTCGATCCGGCGATCGACATCTGGGCGGTGGCACGACCGGTACTGGAGAAGATCCTGGTCGAGCGCTACAGCCCGGCGCGGCTGGCGAGCGAGTTCCGCAAGCGCCTGCCGGAGATGATCACCCAGGCGCCCGACATGCCGCGGCTGCTGCACGCGTGGCTGACGCAGCAGGTCGAAGGCAAGCAGCAGCTGCAGATGCATTCGCAGCAGCTGGCGGAGCTGGTGCACGCGACGCGTGCGTTCCAGCGCCGCGCGGTCGGCGCGATCCTCGGCACCGGGCTGCTGATCGTCGCGGCGGTGCTGTATGCCCTGGAGGCCGGCGGGCCGCGGATCCTCGACGTGCCGGCCCCGGCGTGGATCGCCCCCATGGCCCCGTTGAGCAGCGCCACCAGCGCGATGAACGA
>CAMLSB010000035.1 GCA_946482565.1 uncultured Lysobacteraceae bacterium
GCATGCTCGGCGCGATCGAGCGCGCGACGCGGCAGAAGATCGAGCCGATGCAGCTGCCCAGCGTCGAGGCGGTGAACGAGCGCCGCGTCGCCAAGTTCCTCGGCAAGATCGGCGACGCGCTGCAGAACGACGATCGCGCGATCTACCGCGACCTGGTCGAGCGCTACGAGCGCGAACACGAAGTGCCGATGGCCGACATCGCCGCTGCGCTGGCGCAAATGGTGCAGGGGCGCACGCCGCTGCTGCTCGAGGCGCCGCCGGAGGCGCCGCGCCGCGGGCGCGAACATGCACCGCGCGAGCAGGCCGGCCAGGACCGTCCGGCGCCGACCCGCGCGCCGCGCGGCAACGCCGGCGAAGCCCGCTTCGACGACGAAGGCCCGCGCCCGCCGCGCCAGCATCGCGATGCGCCCGAAGTCGGCATGGAAACCTTCCGCATCGAGGTCGGCCACGCGCACGGCGTGCAGCCGGGCAACATCGTCGGCGCGATCGCCAACGAGGCGGATCTCGAGAGCCGCTTCATCGGCCGCATCGACATCCGCGACGACTTCACCCTCGTCGACCTGCCCGAAGGCATGCCGCGCGAACTGCTGGAACACCTGAAGAAGGTGCGCGTCGCCGGCCGGCCGCTGCGCATGCAGCGCGCGACGGAAGCCGACAGCGCCGCACCGAAAGGCCGCAACCCGGCGCCAGGCAGGAGTTTCGCGGGCGCGCCGCGCAAGCCGGGCGGCTTCAAGCCCGGCGCGGCCAGGCCGGGTGGCGGCAAGCCTGCCTTCCGCAAGCACGACAAGCCGCGCAGCTGATGGCGGCCAACTCCACGGTCTTCCGCGCCGAGCTGCAGGTCAGCGACATGGACCGCCACTACTACGCGACCCACGCGTTGACGCTGGCGCGGCATCCCTCCGAAACCAACGAGCGGCTGATGGCGCGCCTGGTCGCGTTCGCGCTTTACGCCGATGAACGGCTGGAGTTCGCGCGCGGCTCGGCCAGCGACGACGAGCCGGACCTGTGGCTCAAGTCGCGCAGCGGCGAGATCGAGTTGTGGATCGACGTCGGCCAGCCCGACGAATCGCGCATCCGCAAGGCCTGCGGGCGCGCCGATGAGGTCGTGGTGCTCAACTACCACGGCCGCAGCGCCGACCTGTGGTGGGAGAAGGTGCGGCCCGCCCTCGCCCGCTGCGGCAACCTGACCGTCATCGACATCGACGCCGCCACCATCGCCGAGCTGGCCGCGCTCGCCGATCGCGGCATGCGCCTGCAGTGCATGATCCAGGACGGCCAGGCAGAGATCTACGGCGAAGGCGCCAGCATCAACCTGCAGCGGACGCTGCGCATGGCTCCTGCCGAACGGGCCTGACGTGGCGAGTACGGGGGCGGCGTGCACGCACGACGCGATCGTCGTCGGTGGCGGCGCCGCCGGGCTGATGTGCGCGCTCCTCGCCGGCCAGCGCGGCCTGCGCGTGCTGGTGGTCGAGCACGCCAACAAGGTCGGCAAGAAGATCCTGATGTCCGGCGGCGGGCGCTGCAACTTCACCAACACCGGCGCCTCGCCTGCCAACTACCTGTCGGCCAACCCGCACTTCTGCAAGTCGGCGCTGGCGCGCTACACGCCGGCGCATTTCATCGAACTGGTCGAGCGCCACGGCATCGCGTACCACGAGAAGGAACTCGGCCAGCTGTTCTGCGACGAATCGTCGAAGCTCATCGTGAAGATGCTGCTGGACGAATGCGCAGCGGCGAACGTTCGCATCGAGACCTCCTGCGCCGTCGAGCGCGTGGTTCGCGGCGACGCGCGCGCCTTCCACGTCCACACCGCGCGCGGCGAATTCACGGCTGGGAAACTGGTGGTGGCCTGCGGCGGCCTGTCGATCCCGAGCATGGGCGCGAGCGGCTTCGGCTACGCGCTGGCTCGGCAATTCGGGCACGCAGTGCTGCCCACGCGCGCAGGCCTGGTGCCGCTGACGCTGAGCGGCAAGCACCAGGAACGCCTGGCCGACCTCAGCGGCGTCGCGCTGCCGGTCACCGCCCGCTGCAATGGCGCGAGCTTCAGCAACGCGATGCTCGTCACCCATCGCGGCATCAGCGGGCCGGCGATCCTGCAGGTGTCGTCGTACTGGGAGCCCGGCGACGACCTGCGCCTGGACCTGCTGCCCGGCATGGACGCGCTGGAAGCATTACAGGTGCAGCAGCGCGAACGCCCCGCGACGGAACTGCGCACCGTGCTCGGCGAACTGATGCCCAAGCGTTTCGCCCAGCGATTGTGCGAACAGTGGCTGCAGGCGTTCCAGCCGTCGCGCCCGTTGCGGCAGTTCACGCCCGCGCAGTTCCGCGACATCGCCGCGCTGCTGCGCGACTGGCCGCTGGTCGCCAGCGGCACCGAGGGCTATCGCACCGCCGAAGTCACCCTCGGCGGCGTCGACACGGACGGACTGTCCTCGACCACGATGCAGTCCAGGCACGTACCGGGTCTGCACTTCATCGGCGAAGTCGTCGACGTCACCGGCTGGCTCGGCGGCTACAACTTCCAGTGGGCGTGGGCCTCGGCGCACGCCGCCGCCCTCGCCCTCTAGGGCTTCACGGGATCATCGACCGGGGTGAGGCGCAGGTCCTGGAAGTCGAAACTGAAGTCGGTCAGTTCGGACGCCGGCACGATGCGCGCCTCGCGGATCCTGCCGTCCTCGTCGAGCGAGAACGTCAGGAACGCGTCCGCGTTGAGCCAGCGCTGGTCCCAGCGCACCAGGAAGGTGTCGTGCGCCCAGGGCTCGACGGTGCCGACCAGGTCGGCGGTGTGCGAGAAACGCAGGCGCATCTTCCCTTTTTCCTGCCACAGGACGACGTCGCCGTACCAAGGATCGCGATAGGTGCCGGCGTAGGACGCCAGCGGCAGCGACGGCTTCGACTTCGCGTCGCGCGCGGCGACGTGCTTCTGCCAGCTCTCGTCGGCCTTGCTTTCCTGCTTCGCGCGCGCCCTGGCGTACACGTCGTTCCAGTCCGTCGGGGCGACGCCGAGCATTGCGTCGAGCGCGCGCATGGTCACGGCGGTGAACGCGCCGCTGGATTCGGCGTTGGTCAGCACGATCACGCCGATGCCCTTGTCCGGCAGCATCGTGATCCGCGAGACCATGCCCGGCCAGCCGCCGGTGTGCCAGGCCATGCGCGTGCCGCGGAAATCGCCGAGGAACCAGCCCTCGCCGTAGCCCATGAAATTCGGCGTGATCGGCGCCAGCTCCGGCATCGACGGCTTGCCGACCGGGATCGGCGTCAGGATCGACCACATCTCGCGCTGGCGCTTCTCGGCGAACAGGCGCTTGGCGTCGTCGCCGCTGCCCGCGTACACGCCGCCGGCGAGCTGCATGCGCACCCACTTCGACAGGTCGTGCACGCTGGAATAGATGCCGCCCGCGCCGCCGACGTTCGACCAGGTCATGCGCGGCGCCGGCACCAGGTCCTTGAAGTCGGCCTTGGCGTAGCCCATCGCGACGTTGTCGACGCCCTGCAGGTGGTCGCTGTTGTAGCGGGTCTCGGTCATGCCCAGCGGGTTGAAGATGCGCTGCTGCAGGAACCGGTCGTAGGGCATGCCCGACGCGGCCTCGACCACCAGCTGCGCCACGCCGAACAGGATGTTGTCGTAGGCGTACTGGGCGCGGAACTGGCCGGTGACCGGCACGTCCTTCAGGCGCTTCGCGACTTCGGCATTGCTGTAGTCGGTGGTCGGCCAGTACAGCAGGTCGCCCGCGCCGAGGCTCAGCCCGCTGCGGTGCGCGAGCAGGTCGCGGATGCGCATGTCGTGGGTGATGTACGGATCGGACATGCGGAACCACGGCAGGTGCTCGATCACGCGATCGGTCGTCTTCAGCTTGCCGTCGTCGGCGAGCATCTGCAGCGAAGCGGCGGTGAAGGCCTTGGTGTTGGAGGCGATCGCGTACAGCGTGTGCGCGTCGGCCGGCGCGTTGGCCTCGCGGTCGCGCACGCCGTAGCCGCGTTCCAGCACGACCTGCCCGTCCTTGACGATGGCGACGGAAATGCCGGGCACGTCGAAGGTCTTCAGCGTGGTCGCGACGAAGGCATCGAAGTCCTGCAGGCCCGCGGGCAGCGTCGCTTCGACCTGCCGGACCGGTTCCGGTTGCGGGATCGCCTGTGGCGGCGCCGCGACTGCCAATCCGGTGCCCAGCACCAGCGCCATCGCGGCCGCCAGGGCCTGCATTCGCTCGAATCGCATCGTCGTGCTCCCCATGGACCAGCCGGCACCATACCGAAACAGGCATCATTTGCACCATGCCAAGCGACACGCCCATTCCCGCCGGCCAGGCCGCGGTCGCCCGGTCACGCAGCGGCCGGACCGCTCGTGTTGCGGTCGTCGGCGGCGGTCCGGCGGGCCTGATGGCCGCCGAAACCGCGCGTGCCGCGGGCCTCGAGGTGGACCTGTACGAGGCCAGGGGCTCCGTTGGCCGCAAGTTCCTGATCGCAGGCAAGGGCGGCCTCAACCTCACCCATTCCGAAGCGCGGCCCGGTTTCGACGCCCGGTTCCGGGAACGCAGCGGCGACGTCGGCGCCTGGCTCGACGCGTTCGACGCGGACGCCGTGCGCGCGTGGGCGCGCGGCCTCCGCGTCGACACGTACGTAGGCAGCTCGGGGCGCGTGTTCCCTCTCGACCGCAAGGCCGCGCCGCTGCTGCGCGGCTGGGTGCGGCGGTTGCGCGACGACGGCGTGCTCTTCCATGTGCACCATCGCTGGCTCGGCTGGGACGACGCCGGCGCATTGCGCTTCGCCACGCCTGAAGGCGAACGCTGCGTGCGCGCCGATGCCACGGTGCTCGCGCTCGGCGGCGGCAGCTGGCCGCAACTCGGCTCCGACGGCGCGTGGCAATCGATCCTGCAGGCGCGCGGCATGGAGGTCGCGCCGCTGCAGCCGGCGAACTGCGGCTTCGATGTCGCGTGGAGCGCGTTCTTCCGCGCACGGCATGCCGGCGCGCCGATCCGGCACGTCGTCGCGCACTGGCTCGGTGCGGACGGGTGCGCGCACCGGCGCCAGGGCGAATGCGTGGCCAGCGAAGCCGGCATCGAAGGCAGCCTGGTCTACGCGATCGGCGCCGACCTGCGCGACACGATCGCGCGCGATGGCGTCGCGTGGTTGCACTTCGACCTCGCGCCGGAACGCGACGCCGCAGCGCTACGCGATGCCCTCGCCCGCCCCGCCAACGGCCGCAGCCTCGGCGAACGGCTGCGGCGCCTGGCGGGCCTGGATGCGGTCAAGGTCGCGCTGTTGCACGAGGCGCTCGACAAAGGGCAGCTCGCCGATCCGGCGCGCGTCGCCGCGACGATCAAGCGCCTGCCGCTGCGGCTGCTGCGCCCGCGCCCGATCGCCGAGGCGATCAGCAGCGCCGGTGGCGTGCGCCTGGAAGCACTCGACGAACACCTGATGTGCCGCGCGTTGCCGGGCGTCTACTGCGCGGGCGAGATGCTGGACTGGGAAGCGCCGACCGGCGGCTACCTGCTCACCGCGTCGATGGCGAGCGGACGGATCGCCGGTCAGGCGGCCGCGCGGCGCGCGCTCGCCACCGGCACCTGCCACGCGGCGTAGGCCGGCGGCGTGGCGATCGCCGCGATCATGCGGTCGAAGTCCGCGCGTACCGCCGACGGATCGCGGCCGCTGCCGGCCGCCAGCGAATCGACGTAACCGTCGCGCCACGCGGCGATGATCGCGGCGAACGTCGCGCGCGGCACGCGCAACGTGTCCACGACCACGTAGTCCATCGCGATGTCCTCGAAGCCGCCGGCTTCCAGCAGCGTCGGCGTGTGCCGGCCGACACGGCCGTCGCAACCGATGCCGCGCAGGAAGGCGATCGCGTTTTCGTTCCAGAACCGGTCCGGGTCGAAGGCCGGGTCCGTTGCCGGGAAATGCAGCATCCCGTAGTCCTCGGACAACAGGTGCAGCCAGCCGCCAGGCCGCAACACGCGCGCGATCTCGGCCAGCACGCGCGGGAAGTCGGGCACGGCCTGCGACATGTGCCGGCACACGACCAGGTCGAAGGCCGCGTCGGCGCTCTCCAGCGCGAACGCGTCGCCTGCCGCGTAGCGGATGCGCCCGCCCGCATCGCCGCTGGCGCGCGCGCGTTCCAGGTTCGCGTCGAGGATGTCGACGCCCAGCAGTTCCGCCTGCGGATACACCCCGGCCAGGCGCCGCGTGATCTCGCCGGTGCCGCAGCCCAGGTCCAGCACCCGCAACGCGCCCGACAGCGCGTAGCGATCGAACAGCCGCCGTTCCTGCGGCCAGATCGCCTCGGCCTGGTGGGCCAGGTTGCGGGCCATGGACTCGTCGCCCATCTGCTCCGCCTGCGGGTTGTGGTCGCCGCTCATTGCTTCTTCGCCTGCGCCGCCTTCGCCTGTTCGGCCGTCCACGCCTGGAACGCATCGATGTGCGGCAGCGCGCGCAGCACCTTCGAATGCGGATCGAGGGTGTACAGCGCATGCGGCGGCAGGTCGACGTGCCCGGTGCCGTCCGTCATCGGGACGTCGATGTCGCGTGCATCCACGCCCGGACTGCCGACGCGCACCTGCACCGGCATCGGGAAAGGTTTACCACCAGGCGCCTTCCAGCGCAGCGACAGGCCCGTCGCGTCACGCGTTGCCTCGAGTTCCGGCAACGCGGCCGAGTACACGTAGACGTCGAAGAACCAGCCGTAATCCTTGCCGGTGGCGGCGTTCACCGCGTCCACGAAGTCCTGCGTGGTGCCGTAACGCGGCGCGAAGTTGCCGGGCTTCGGGTCCGTGCGCCCGTACACGAGCTTGCGCGTGGCCTCGAAGAACGCCTTGTCGCCGACCAGGTTGCGCAGCGTGTGCAGCAACAGCGAGCCCTTGTAGTAGATGTCGTTCCCGGGGCCGGTCTCGCCGTTGTACACCCCCTCCTCGGTGAGGCTGTGCCCGGAAACGATCGGCACCTTGTTGACGAGGAACTTGCGCTGGTACAGCAGCCACGCATCGTATTCGCGGTCGCCGCGGAGATACTGCAGGTACAGCGGCTGCATGTAGCTGCCGAACCCTTCGTGCAGCCACATGTGGTCCCAGTCGGAATTGGTCAGCTGGTTGCCGAACCATTCGTGCGCGAACTCGTGCTGCAGCAGCCAGTCGTAGCCGTATTCGGTCAGCTTGTAGCCGTTGCCGTAGGCGTTGATGGTCTGGTGCTCCATGCCCAGGTGCGGGGTCTCGACCACGCCCATCTTCTCGTCGGCCCAGGGATACGGGCCGATCGTGCCCTCGAAGAAGTCGAGCAGCTTCGGGAACTGCGCGAACAGGTCCTTCGCCTTCGCCTCGTTGCCCTTCAGGTACCAGAAGCGCAGGGGGATGGTGTTGCCGAAGCGGCTCTTGTAATCGGCCGAAAGCAGCTCGAACGGGCCGACGTTGATGGTGACGGCATACGTGTCGGGACTGCGCGCGCGCCACCTGTAGGTGCGCCAACCGTCGTGCTCCTCCATGCCCTTGAACACGCCGTTGCCGGGTGCGACCAGCGGTGCGGGCACGGTGATCGCTTCGTCGACGACCAGCGGCTCGGCTTCCTCGTGGTCGATGCAGGGCCACAGCAGGTCGCAGCCCTCGCCTTCGATGGCGCTGGCCACCCAGGGCTCGCCGGTGGGCGCGGTCGCCCAGACGAAGCCGCCGTCCCAGGGCGCCCTTTTCGCGACGTGCGGCTTGCCGCCGTACACGATGCGCAGCGCTGCCCTGCCGCCGGCCGCGAGCGGCGCCGGCAACGCGACCGTCATCCGCCCCTCGGGGTTGGACCACGCGCCTGCCGCGACCGCCTTGCCGTCGACGCTGACCGACGTGACTGCGTAGTTGCGATCGAGGTCCACCACGAGGTGCTGCAGCGGCTTCGTCGCGCGGAAGGTCAGCGTCGCGTCGCCGTCGATGCGGCGCTGCGCGGGATCCACCTTGAAGCGCAGGTCGGCATGCTCGAACACCACCGCTTCCTGCTCCGGCGCGCGCGCCAGGCCGGACTGCACGGTGGTCGCGGTGAGGGCCGGCTGCACTTCGGCGTCCTGCGCCGGCTGCGCCTGGGCCCGCGCCGCGCCGATTCCCGCCAGCAGCATCGCCGCCAGCAGCATCGTGTTCCGCCCCCTGTCGCCGATCCGTTCCATGAACGCGTCCCCATCCGGAAATGAACGCCAGTCTTACGACGCAGGGTCGAGGCGGCGCAAGTGCGCATCGTCCCGCTCCGGCTCAGATGTCGTTAAGCGGATTTCACGTGTAGTGGACACGACGCGAACGAGTCCGTTCCGCGCACGCTCCGGAGCCGCCATGAACCGCCAAGCCACCCAACGAATCCTCGCCGCCGGCACCCTCGCCGCGTTGTTCGCGGCCGGCATCGCGAATGCCGCCATCCGGCCGCCGCAGGACGGCGATCGCGACCGCCCGCAACAGGCCCGCAAGGAACACCGCCAGGAGGCCCGCGCCGAAGGGAGGCAGCAAGCGCAGCAATCCGTGCAGGCGCAGCAGGTCCGGGAAGCCCGGCAAGCGCAGTTCCGGCAGCGTGGCGAGGACCGTCGCGAGACGACGCAGGAAAGGCGAGACGACCGCCGCGACGCCATGCAGCAGGCCCGTGGCGAGCGCCGCGACTGGCAGCAGGATCGCCGCGATGACCAGCGCGACGCGCGCCAGGATCGCCGCGAAGACCGCCAGGACTGGCGGCAGGACCGCCGCGACGACCAGCGCGAGGCGCGCCAGGATCGTCGCGAGGACCGCCAGGACTGGCGCCACGACCGCCGCGACGACCGCGGCGACTGGCGACGCGACGCGCGCAACGATGCACGCCAGCGCATCGCCTACGCCCGTTACCAGCAGGACTACAACCGCCGCCTGCGCGACTTCCACATCCGCATGGCGCCGCGCTACTACGTCCGGCCGGCGCATTACCGCTACTTCTACGGCGGCACCTGGTACACCACCAGCAACTACGGCGCCGACGTCCTGCGCCAGGCCGTGGACTGGGGTTATCGCGAAGGCGTGCGCGCCGGCCGCGCCGACCGCAATGACGGCTGGCAGCCCGATTACCGCGATTCCATCGCCTGGCGCGACGGCGGCTTCGGCTTCGGCGGCCGTTACGTGAGCCGCGCCGACTACGCGTACTACTTCCGCCAGGGCTTCCAGCGCGGTTATGACGACGGCTACTTCGGTCGCATGCAGTACGGCCGCTACGTCGACAACGACGTCGTGATCGCGCAAGCCGTGATCGCCACGATCCTCGGCCTGCAGCTGCTCCGCTAGCCGGCGTCGCCGCCCGGCGCGACCGGCAATCGCCAGCCGCGCCGGATGGCGAGGTAGCGCAGCACGAACACCAGCACGGCGCCGGCCGCGAGGACCGGCGCCTGCGGCAGGCCCAGGCGCTCGCCCGCCACCACCACGGCCGCGCCCGCGAGCGCGGCCACCGCGTAGAGGTCGGCCTGCAGCACCACCGGGATGCGCGCGGCGAGGATGTCGCGGGCGATGCCGCCGCCGATGCCGGTCAGCATGCCGAGCAGCATCGCCGACACCGGATTGAGTCCCGCGGCCAGCGCCTTGGTCGCGCCGGTCACCGCGAACAGGCCCAGGCCCACCGCATCGAACAGCTGCACCGGGTTGCGCAGGCGCTCGACGTCGCCGCTGCGGAAAAACGTCGCCAGCCCGGCGGCGCAGCTCACGGCGACGTAATGCCAGCCCGCCAGCGCCGCCGGCGGCGTCGCGCCGATCAGCACGTCGCGGGCGATGCCGCCCGACACCGCCGCCGCGAACGACAGCACCAGCACCCCGAACAGGTCCAGCCGCTTGCGCACGCCCAGCGTCGCGCCGCTGATCGCGAACACGAACGTGCCGAGCAGGTCGAGCGCGTAGACGAAGGGATGCGTCTCCATCGGCTACGGCCGATGCAGCAGGAACGGCACCAGCGCCAGCGCCGCGAGCGCGGCGAGGATGCCGAGGATCGAGAGCAGCACGCGCAGCGGTTCGCGCCGGACGACGTCGCCGAAGGTTTCCGCGGTGCCGTCGCGCAGCGCCGCCGCGCGCTCGGCGCGGGCGCGTTCGCGGCGGCCGTCCTGGTATTCGGCCATCAGCGCCTTCGCGCGCGGCATGTCCTCGTCGTCGCGCACCCAGATGCCGCCGTGCGAGATGCCCCAGCGGCTGGGCTCGGTCTCGTACCAGGGGACATGCGCCGCATCGAGCATCGCCCGCACGTCGGCGGCTTCGTCGTCGGGCACCAGTCGCATCTTGAGCAGCAGCTTCGCCATGCGCGGATCATAAGCCGTAGACTGGCCGCGGGCAGCAGCGGGGTCGCGGGATGCACGGCGAATACAAGGTGCCGGGGGGCAAGCTGGTGGTGGTGGACCTCGAAGTCGCGGAAGGCGTGCTCGCGCGCGTGCAGGTCAGCGGCGACTTCTTCCTCGCGCCCGATTCCGCGCTGGACGCGATCAACGCGGCGCTGCGCGGCCTGCCCGCCGATGCCGGCGAAGGGCTGCTCGCCGCGGCCGCGCGCGTCGGCGCCGGCCCCGACGCCACCTGGTTCGGGATCACGCCGGAGGGCATCGCCGTCGCGGTGCGGCGCGCGCTCGGCCACCAGGCCGCCGCGCCGGAGGGCGCCACCGCATGAGTCGCAGCAGCTGGCACGACCACGCCTGGCAGCTCGTCCACGAGCCGCCGCAATCGCCAGCGCTGCACATGGCGCTGGACGACGTGCTCGTCGACGAAGTGTCCGCCGGCCGGCGCGGCCCGACGCTGCGGATCTGGGAATGGGCGTCGCCCGCGGTGGTGATCGGCCGCTTCCAGTCTCTGCGCAACGAAGTGGACATGGACGCCGCGCGCCACCACGGCATCGAGGTCGTGCGCCGGATCAGCGGCGGCGGCGCGATGTTCATCGAGCCCGGCAACACGATCACCTATTCGATCTTCGCGCCGCTCGACATGGTCGAGGACATGAGCTTCGAGCAGGCCTACGCGCTGATGGACGCGTGGGTGATCGCCGCGCTCGGCGAACTCGGCATCCAGGCGTGGTACCAGCCGTTGAACGACATCGCCTCGCCCGCCGGCAAGATCGCGGGGGCCGCGCAGGCGCGCCGCGGCAAGGCGGTGCTGCACCACGTGACCATGGCCTACGACATCGACGCGGACAAGATGCTGCAGGTGCTGCGCATCGGCCGCGAGAAGCTGTCGGACAAGGGGACGAAAAGCGCGCAGAAGCGCGTGGACCCGCTGCGCAGCCAGACCGGCCTGGAGCGCGAGGCGATCATCGCGGCGCTGGTCGAGTCGTTCCGGCAACGCCATGGCGGGCTCGCCATCGGCGGCTTGCGGCCGGAAGAACTCGAACGCGCGAATGCGCTGGCGCGCGAGAAATTTTCAAGCGAGGCGTGGACCACGCTCGTTCCCTAGCGCAGCTGGCTGTCCTTGCTGCCACGGCGGTTGTAGCCCGCATGCGCGCCGTCCTCGCGATCTTCGGCTTCCTGGCAGGGGACGCACAGGCGCACACCCGGGATCGCCTTGCGTCGCGCCTCGGGGATCGGCGCATCGCATTCCTCGCAGCGCGCAAGGCCCGGCCCGCTGGGCAGCCGGCTGCGCGCACGGCGGATCGCATCCTCGACGGTCGCGTCGATCTGCTCCTGTACCGCTCCGTCGCCAGCCCAGCCCGTTGCCATGGTGGAATCTTACCGCTGCCACCCCCGCGCCGGCCTGAACGCGCCTCCCACGCATTCAAGGGCCTGAACGCCGTTATGCGCACTCTCACGCCGTGGCGCCGCGCAACTAACGCGGCCGAAGGCACGATGCTTGCGGGCCAAACGGCGCCCCCACGCCACGCAAGGAGAACAAGAACATGCCTACCAACCGCAATCCGCAGAACAGCAATCCGCAGGCCGGCAAGCAGGACAGCGGCAAGTCCGGCAACACCACGATGCAGGGCAATTCCACGATGCAGGGCAGCAGCCGCCAGTCCGGCAGCGATGGCAGCGGTCGCTCGACCCAGCAGGCGTCGAACCGCAACGACCAGCACGGAAACAGCAGCTCCGGCAGCTCCGGCAGCTCCGGCAGCGCCAACCGCTCCAGCCAGGGCCGCAACGACCAGGACAGCAACCGCTAGGCCGACGCGGGCCTGCAGCCGCGGGCCACGATGATTGGCGTATAACGGCGACTCCCTCACCGGAGTCGCCGTCATGCATGCACGCCGCCGTCCCCTCCTCGCCACCGCGATCGGCCTGGCCATCGCCTGCACCGCGCTGGCCGCGCCCGCGCTCGCCGCGCTGAAGGCCGGCGACAAGGCGCCCGATTTCAATGCTCCCGCGTATCTCGCGGGCAAACCCTTCAAGTTCGATCTCGGCGACGCGCTGAAGCACGGGCCGGTGGTCGTGTACTTCTTTCCCGCCGCGCACACGTCGGGCTGCAACCTCGAAGCGCACCTGTTCTCCGAAGCGATCGACAAGTTCAAGGCCGAGGGCGTGAGCGTCGTCGGCGTCACCGCCGGCAACGTGGACCAGCTGGCCGACTTCTCGAAGGAAACCGAGCATTGCGGCGGCAAGTTCCCGGTCGCCGCCGACCCGGGCGCGAAGATCGCCGCGCAGTACGACGCCGTGCTCGCGCTGAAACCCGGATGGTCGGATCGCACGTCCTACCTGATCGACGCATCGGGCAGGATCGTGGCCGTGCATTCGGACCTCAATCCGAACCTGCACGTGAAGTCGATGCTCGAGGCCGCCGCGGCCCTCAAGCACCACTGACCACGCACCGCTGACGCCCGGCGTCGGGTCCGGACCCACCCTCGCTCGCGCGGGGGTGCCATCGGTCACCCGCGGCCAGCCGCCCCCTTGGGGCATACTGGCGGTCCAGGGGAGTACCACCGCATGCATGCGATAAGGGCGTCGTGCCCGCTATTGCTGTGCGCGGCCGTTTGGGCCGCGGCGCCCCTCGCCGCCCGCGGCGAGGTCGCGCCCGCGCGCCCGCAGCTCCTCGCCGCGCCCGCCGCCGCGGATCAGCCCGTCGCCGCGCCGCGTCCGCTCGACCTCGCCGACCTCGGCGCCCCGGCCTTCGCCAACTTCTTCGCGCGCGACGGCCTGCCCTACTCGGTCGTCGTCGCCGTCGCCACCGACAGCGACGGCTTCGCGTGGGCCGCAACGCCCGCGGGCGTTTTCCGCTACGACGGACGCCGCTGGGAGCAAAGCCCGGATCCGGCGATGGCGCATTCGGCCGATGCGCTGTACGTGGACGCGCGCGGCACGCTGTGGGCCGGATTCCGGGGCGCCGGGCTCGCCCGCTACGACGGCACGCACTGGCACGTCGAGAACCTCGCCACGGGCTTGCCTTCGCAGCAGATCCGCCGCTTCGCCGAAACCGTCGACCATGCGGGCGCGCGCACGCTGTACGCGCTGACCTGGGACCGCGGCCTGCTGGTCCGCCGCGATGGCCGCTGGCAGGCGGATCCCGGCAATGGGTCGCTGCCGCACGGGGCGCTGCTTTCGACGGCGCAGACGCGCACCTTCGGCGGCCGGTCGCGGCAATGGATCGGCACGGGCAGTTCCGGCCTGTGGTACCGCGACCTCGGTTCGCGCGACTGGCACCGATGGCATCTCGACGACATCGACTCCGCGCAGGTCGAGTTCATGCTCGCGACCGAGCGCGGCG
>CAMLSB010000036.1 GCA_946482565.1 uncultured Lysobacteraceae bacterium
CGACCAGCCGCCAGCCTCCGAGGCCCTCGGCCGATTCGCCGTCGCGCACGCGGACCGATTCGCCACCCTGGGCCGGCTCGACGATCGCCATGCGCAGGCGCGGCGTGATCAGCACGCTGGTGAGCACGTAGTCGAACGCCGATGCGTCGGCGCGGGCGTCATTGCCACCGCCGGGGATCACGAACGGATGCGGGCTGCGGTCCTGCGCGAACGGCGGGCGCGACGCGAATGCATCGAACGGCGCCGGCGCGGCCGCGTTCGCGTCCGCGACCGGCTGCGGCAACGCCTGCGCCGCGACGCTCGCCGCGTCGGCGGCAGCGATGCGACCGCCCATGCCCGCCCACGCCAGCGCCGCCCCGAGCACTGCCCAGGCCGCGGCGGCGGCAAGCAGCCAGGTGACGGGCGCGATGCGGTCAGCGCGCATTGCCGGCCGCCCCCGCGCCCGCGCCCGCGTCCGCGGTCACCGCATTCGCCATGTTCGCCGCGCCGGCAACCGGCCGCAGGTAGCCGTAAAGATCGAATTCGACATCGAGGCCGGCGTTCTGCGCACCGCCCTGTCCGGGCGCCTCGAAGAAGCCCTGTGCGACGACGCTCACATTGTCGACGAACAGCACCGGATGGCCGCCTTCCAGTCCCTGCAGCAACGCGCCGAGCTCGGCGCTGCCGCAGCGCAGGCGCACGTGCATGCCGGCCTTCGGGTGGCCGGCATCGGCCGGCGCCTGCTCGGCGGGCGAGCGGTTGCTGATCGCGCAGCCGCGACCGCCGGGGCTGGCGCGCCCGACTTCGGCCTCGAGCCGCTGCGACAACGCCGCGGTCGCCAGTTCGACGGTGGCCTCCGGCAGGAACGCGGGTGCGCGTGCATCGAGCGCGCGTGCGACCTCGAGGCGGCGCGCGATCTCGCCGGACTGCGCGAGTTGCGCGTTCGCGCGCGCGTCGCGTTCCTGCAGCGCCTCGATGCGCGCGTCGGCATCGCGCATCGGCAGCGTCCACCACGGATGCACGAACACGAAATAGGCGGCGGCGACCACGGCCGCGAGCAGGCCGAGGGCGAGCCAGCGGTCGCGCTCAGTCACGGCCTGCATCGGCGCCTCCCGTGGAAGCAGCTGCTGCTGCACCGGTTGCGGCGTCGGGCGTGGCCGGTGCCACCACCAGGTCGGCGGTGAGCGTGAAGCGGTCGCGGCCGCTGCGCGGGTCGGGCTGCAGCGTGCCGGTCAGCGCGGGCGAGCGCCACTGCGGCGCGCCTTCCATGCGCGCGACGAGCGCCGAGGCGTGCGCGCTGCGGCCGATCAGCAGCAGGCGGTCGTTGTCGATGGCGAGCTTGTCGAGCCAGGTGTCGTCGGGCAGGCGGCGCGCGACCTGGTCGAGCACCGCGACGACCTGCGGACGGCCCGCGCGCGCGCGCAGGACCCAGGCGCGGCCGTCGACCAGCGCGACGAGCTCGGCCCGCTGCAGCGACACCGTGCGTGCCGCGGCGGCCTGCCGCGCGACCTGCGCCTGCAACCGGCGCGCCGCGTCCTCGCGATTGCGCAGCACCAGCGACAGCATCGTCGCGGTCGCGAGGAGGAAGACGATCGCGAGCAACAGGTTCCAGCCGCGCGCCGGATCATGCCGGCGGCGACGCAGCTCCGGCGGCAGCAGGTTCACGCCGACCGGCTCGCCCTGCGCATCGGCCAGGTCTGCGCCCGCGAGCTGCGATGCGGCGGCGCCGAGTTGCGCGAGCTGCTCGTCGAGCTTCGTGCGCGGCACCACCACCAGTTCGACATCCACCTGCCCGTCGCCGCGACGGCCGAGCACGCGCGCGTCGTACGCCACCGCATCGGCGGCGAACGGCGTCTGCCGGTCGATCTCGTAGCCGGCCACGTCGCGCAGGCGATCGGCGGCGGCGGCAGGCAGCACCAGGCGACGGCGCAATCCGGCCGAAGCAGGCAGCAGCAGCCAGCGCGGCAGGTCGGCCAGCGAGGGCGGCACGTCGCGCGCATCGTCGCCGGCACGCAGCAGCACGCGGCCGCGATCCATGCCGAGCGCACGGCGCCAGCCCGGCGGCAGCCACGCGGCAAGCGCGCGGCCCCACCACGCGAGGAATGGCGTCAACGTGGCGATGCTCCCTCCTCCCAGCGCAATGGCGTCCATGCCGATCCCGGCAGGCCGTTGCCGCCAGCGCGCGCGACCACGCGCAGGACCGCCGCGCGGCCGCGGACGCTGGCGCGGCTCTCGATACTATACGTGCCGCTGTTGCCGGCCACGAGGTCCGGCGCGGCCGCCGGAACGCCCATCGCGGCGCGCACCTGCGCAGGCGCATAGGCGGGATCCGGCATGGCGCGGCCGCTGTAAACGGTCACAAGCGGCGCCAGCCGGGCATACAGCGCCGGCGTCATGCCCAGCACCTGCTCGACCTCGGCCACGCTTTCGAAGGGCATGTTCGCGGGGCCGTAGTCGCGCCCCGCCGCCGCGTAGTCGGGCGCCTCGCCGCCGCCGGAGGGCTGGGTGAGCGTGTCGGCGTCGCGCCAGTCGACGATCGCGCCGGCGACGCGCATCGCCTGCTGCGGGTCGCTGCCGAGCTGGCGCAGCAGCGCCGCGAGCAGGTTGGCATCGGCCATGTCGAGGTCGACCTTGCCCTGTTCATCGACGATGCGCACCGCGATGTCGGCATCGCCGAAGCGCCACTGGTACTCGCGGCCATCGGGGACCCAGCGTCGCTGCGGGTCGGCCTGCATCAGCCGCGACACCGCATGTTCCAGGCCGGCGCGCGCGGCCTCGCGCGATTGCAGGCCGCGCGCAAGCACCTGGCCCTGCAGCTGCTCGGTGCGCGCGGACAACGCGAACGCGCCGACCGTCGCCACCAGCAGCGCGACCAGCCACAGCACCAGCAGCAGCGCGACGCCGCGGTTGCGTTCGCGATTCATTCCATCGCTCCCTGGCGCATCGCGTAGCGGCCGGCCAGCGGCAGCGCGACGAGCAGCGGCGGCCACGCCTTGCCGTCGGCGTCGCGCAGGCGCAGCTCGACCTGCAAGGGCATCGCATCGCCCTCGTTCCAGCGCGGCTGCCATTCGGCCGGCGTTCCGTCCATGCGCAGCCCGCGATAGCGGACATCGACCGAGCGCAGGCCGTCGACCAGCACTTCCGGCGCCATGTCGTCGCGCGCGGCGCGGTCGCCGCCAACGACGGCGCCGCCTTGGACCATGCGGAACGCGGCCACGAGGCGCAGGGTGCCACCGGCGACGCGCTCGACGTCGAGGCGATGCAGGTACGGACCGCCGCGACCGAGGTAATCGGGCAGGTCGGCGACGAATTCGATGCGGTCGGCTTCGCCGCGGAAGCGGTACGCGATGCCGCCGCTTTCGTCCATCGCGAACGCGACCGGGCGCGCCGCGGACAACCTCGCGCGCAGGAAGCCGGAGACGGCGCGGATGCGCTCGTTGCGCTGCGCCAGCGACTCGCCGCGCTGCACGGTGGCGGTGGCCGCGCGCAGCGTCGCGAACGCGATCGCCAGGCCGGCCGCGAGCAGCGCGGTGGCGAGCAGCACTTCGATCAGGGTGAAACCGCGCGCCTTCATGGTGACGCAACCGCGGCAGGATCGGGCGGCCGCACGAAGCGCAGCGACTCGAGGTGCAGGTGGGTGCGCGCGTCGTCCGCATCGCCGTCGGCGTCGCCTCCTGCGCGTGCAGCGCGGGCATCGCGGCCGTCACCCCAGTACACGTCGAGGACAAGCCGCAGCAGTCGCGGCGCGGCCGGATCCACCGGCTGCGGCACTTCGTCCTGCGCGACGGGCTCGCGCCACGGCGCGACATCAAGCGTCCAGCGATAGCGGCCATCCTCGAACACGCCTTCGCTGCGGCCGGGGACCAGCGTTTCCGCGACGCCGGTATCGTCCAGCAGCGACTGCGCGTGCAGCGCCGCGCGGCCCGCATCGTCGGACCAGCGCACCTGCCGCGACGCGTTCGACAGCGTGCCGAGCACGATCACCAGCGCGAGCGCGAGCACCGCGAAGGCGACGATCACCTCGATCAGGGTAAAGCCGCGCGCGTTCCGGTTCATCGCGCCCGCGCCACCGCGACCTGCCCCGTCAGCCACGCCACATCCACCTGCCACGCAGCGGCGCCCTGCTGCAGCCGCACGCGCCCACCGGTGGACGCGCCATCCGGGAAGAACACGATCGCGCCCTGGCCTTCGGTCGGCTGCACTTCGCGCGCGCCCGTGAACACGATCGCGGCGCGCGCCGGCACGGTGCCGTGGCGATCCTTCGGCGCCTGCCACGCGTGCGCGGCCGGATCGATCGTGAAACGCTGCGGCTCGCCAGTGGCGAGCGCCTGCGCGCGCGTGAAGCGCAACTGCGCGGCGATGCCGTTCGCGGACGAACGCAGCCGCAAGCCGTCCATGCCGCGCCCGATCACGCCCGCGCCGAGCAGCATGGCGATGGCGATGATCGCCAGCACCAGCAGCAACTCGACCAGGGTGAAGCCGCGGGTGCGCACGGGTTCGTCCAGGCGCCCTTATTCGTACTTGATGTCGGCGTCCACGCTCTCGCCGCCGGCCTGCCCGTCCTTGCCGAGGCTCACCAGGTCGAACGGCTTGCCTTCGCCGGGCACGCGATAGACGTAGGGATGGTTCCAGGGATCCTTGAGCTCGCCGGCCTTCGCGTACGGGCCGAGCCAGCCCGACGCATTGCCGGCGTTCGCGACCAGGGCGTCGAGCGTGGGCGGCAGCGCGCCGGTGTCCATCTCGTACTGCTGCACCTTCTCGGCGATCGTCTGCACCTGCGCCTTGGCGAGGTTGGCCTTGGCGCGATCGCCGCCGCCGAGGATGCGGCTGGCGGCGAAGGCGACGATGCCGCCGATCAGCACCACCACGAGGATGATCTCGATCAGGCTGAAGCCGCGCTGCGAATGCGCTCCGATCGCACGGACAATGAGGCCGTCGCCACGGGCGAGGGCACTCGCTCGCTGGAGGCGCGGCTCGCTCGGGGCGGCACATCGTGCCTGGAAACGTCTGCTCTGCATGGAGGATTCCTATCCGATGACGGTGGTGAGATCGTAGATGGGCGTGAGCACGGCCATGATCACGACGCCGACGATCGCGGCGAGCGCGAGGGTGACCACGGGCACCAGCGCGGCGAGCATGCGGTCCAGCGCGAGCGAGGTCTCGCGCTCGAAGGCGTCGGCCGCCTTGAGCAGCATCGCGTCGAGCGCGCCGGATTCCTCGCCGACCTGGACCATCTGCAGCGCGAGCCGCGGGAAGCGCTTGCCGCGGCCGAGCGCGGCGGCCAGGCCGACGCCGTTGCGCACCTGCTCGATCGCGGCATCGACGTCGGCCGCGAGCGCGCGATTGCCGAGCACGTTGCGGCCGATGCCCAGCGCCGACAGCAGCGGCACCCCGTTGCGCAGCAGCGTGCCGAGCGTGCGCGCCAGGCGCGCCGTCTCGAGCTTCGCCACCAGCGGCCCCGCGAACTTCCGCTCCAGGAGCCACGCGTCGAAGCGCGCGCGGAACGCCGCATCGCGCAGGCGCCGGTCGATCCACAGCAGCGCCAGCACCGGAACCGCGAGCAGCACGATCCACCAGTCGCGCACGAACATGCCGATGCCCAGCACGATCCGCGAGAACCACGGCAGCGGCGCGTCGAGGCTGTCGTACATCGCGGCGAACTGCGGCACCACGAAGCCGAGCAGGAACAACAGGCTCAGCGACACCATCACCAGCAGGATCGCGGGGTAGATCAGCGCGTTGACGACGCGCCCGCGCAGCGCGCGGCTGCGCTCCAGGTATTCGGCCAGGCGCGACAGCGTCTCGTGCAGGCTGCCGCCGGCCTCGCCGGCGCGCACCATGTTCACGTACAGCCGGCCAAAGGCGCCGTGCTGGCGTTCCAGCGCCGACGACAGCGGGCTGCCGCCGCGCACGGCATCGCGGATGTCGGCGACGATGCGGCGCGTGGCCTCGTCCTCCGGCAGCTCGAGCAGGATCGTCAGCGCGCGGTCCAGCGGCTGGCCCGCGCCGAGCAGCGTCGCCAGCTGCTGCGTGAACTGCACCAGCCGGTCGCCGGCGAAGGGCTTCGGCTTCAGCAGCGCGCGCCAGGCGCCGCGCGCGCCACCGCCTTCGCCCGCGGGCCGCGTTTCGACCGGAAGATGGCCCTGCTCCTGCAGGCGCCGCGCGACTTCGGCGCCGTCGGCGGCTTCCATCTGGCCGTCGAGCATCTCGCCGCGCGCATCCAGCGCCTTGTAGCGGAACAGCGCCATCGCGTCAGGCGTCCTCGGTGACGCGCAGCACTTCCTCGATCGTGGTCTCGCCGGCGAGCGCCTTGGCGATGCCGTCCTCGTACATCGTGCGCATGCCAGCCTCGCGCGCCAGCTGCTCGAGCTCGCCCATGCCGGCGTGGCGCATCACGGCACGGCGCAGCGCATCGTCCATCACCAGGAATTCCATGATGGTCGTGCGGCCGAGATAGCCGGTCGGCGACAGCGCCGATGGGCGCGGGCGGTACAGGTAAATCGTGCCAGTGGGCTGGTAGCGGCGCAGGCTGAACTTCTCGATTTCCTCGGGCGACGCCTCGTAGCGCTCCGCGTGCGATGGCTCCAGGCGGCGCACCAGGCGCTGCGCGAGGATGCCGTTCACCGTGGACGTGAGCAGGTAGTCCTCCACGCCCATGTCGAGCAGGCGGGTCACGCCGCCGGCCGCGTTGTTGGTGTGCAGCGTCGACAGCACCAGGTGGCCGGTGAGCGCGGACTGGATCGCGATGCGCGCGGTCTCGAGGTCGCGCATCTCGCCGATCATGATGATGTCCGGGTCCTGGCGCACGATCGAGCGCAGCGCCCCGGCGAAATCGAGGCCGATCTGCGGCTTCGCCTGCACCTGGTTGATGCCCTCGATCTGGTACTCGACCGGGTCCTCGACGGTGATGATCTTGACGCCCGGCGTGTTGAGCTTCGACAGCGCGGTGTACAGCGTCGTCGTCTTGCCCGAGCCGGTCGGACCCGTGACCAGCAGGATGCCGTGCGGCTGGCGCAGCACCTGCCCGAAGCGCTGCAGCAACTCGTCGCTGAAGCCGAGGTGCTGGAAGTCGAGCACGACCGATTCGCGGTCGAGCAGGCGCATCACCACCGACTCGCCGTGCGCGGTCGGCATCGTCGACACGCGCAGGTCGAGCTCGCGGCCCTGCACGCGCTGCATGATGCGGCCGTCCTGCGGCAGCCGGCGCTCGGCGATGTTGAGCCGCGCCATGATCTTGACGCGCGAGATGATCGCCGCGGTCAGGTTCTGCGGCGGCGCTTCGCCTTCCTCGAGCACGCCGTCGATGCGGTAGCGCACCTTCAGCCGGTTCTCGAACGGCTCGATGTGCACGTCGGACGCGCGCAGCTCGACCGCGCGCTGGATGATCAGGTTCACGAGCCGGATGACGGGCGCCTCGGATGCGAGGTCGCGCAGGTGCTCGACGTCCTCGACGCCCGATTCGTCGCCCTCGCTGCCGTCGAGCAACGCGCCCATCGCGCTGCGGCCCTGGCCGTGCCAGCGCTCGATCAGGTCGTCGATTTCCGAGCGCAGCGCCACCGCCGCTCGCACCTCGCGGCCGTCCGCCAGGCGCACGGCGTCGAGGATGTACGGGTCCTGCGGATCGGCGAGCAGCACGTCGACGTGCGACCCGTCCTCGCCCACCGGCACCACGTGGAATTGCTGCATGAACCGCAGGCCGAGGCTCGTGCCCTCCGACGGCAGGTCCGGCAGGTCGCGCGCGCTGCGCAGCGGCAGGCCGAGCACCGCGGCGCAGGCCTCGGCGTGATCGCGCTCGGACAGCAGCCCGAGCCGGCCGAGCAGCGCCAGCAGGCTGCCGCCGGCCTCGTCGTGGACGCGGCGGACGCGGGCGAGGTCGGCGTCCTTCAGCCGGCCGCGGTCGAGCAGCGCGGCGACGATGCGCTCGTCCGCATCCCCGCCATGACCCGCGCCGGGCGTGCCGATGCCGTTCCTGCCCTCGTTCGCGACTGCTTCCACGCCTGCCCCTCCGCCGAGCCCCTGAATCTATCAGGTCGCCGCGAGACCCGCCGCTCGTGGAACCGTATTCACGTCGCAGCTTGCAGGGCTAGGCAAAAAGCGTTTCAAGCTCGGCGGGAAGCTCGACGCCCTGCAGGCGACGCGTCTCCTTCGCGATGTTGACTGTCATGGTCGCTTCCGACACTTCGATCAACGATCGATCGATCCGGCGTTTCTGCGTTTCGGAGAACCACCCCAGCACCGGGCGCAGGTGCCAGAACGCCTGCGTTCCCTCATGCACCGCCACCGGAAAAGTCGCCGGGTTGCCGATCATGAGCTTACGGATGTTCTGGCGCGAACAGCCGACGAGTTCCGCGACATCCGTCAGCCCCACCAGGTCCGGCGATGCTTCCACCAGATCGGCGCCGGGAATCGCCTGCTTGACCGCGCGCACCGCCGAGGAGATCGCCTCGAGGGCAGAGTCGGCCGCACGCGTGAAATCCAGCGCGATCCGGCCCGGCTGACCCAGGCCCACCAAGGCGTCGTCGCAGCCCGCCTCCGCCAATGCATCGACGAACCGCTCCGGATCGGCACTGGCATCCGGTAGCCGGAACTTCAAGGTGAATTCGTACTCATTCATCGTCGCGCTCCTGCCGGCCTGGGGCTTGCTTCGCCCGCTCCACTGCGCAGTGGTCAACGACACGCCGCAACTGCTTGCCATGGTTGCCTGGATTCTTCGGCGTGCTCCAGATGCTGGCGATGCAGAACTCGCCACAGCGGCAGGTCTCGTCGTTCCAGGGACAGAACATGCGCCCCCAGGCATGCGAGCCGCCTTCCCTGATCACCCAACCGTGTGTTTCTGCGTGCCGGATCGCGGCCTCGACTTCGGGCTTGGGGTGCGGCTTGCGGGGCATCGTATTTCTGGCTGCGAGCAAGAGTTTAAGGGCGACAATCATGGTTGTCAAGTGACAACCTGAGTGGTCGCGGCCGCGAAACCGAATAGTGGCGGTCCAACCAAGGCTTTGCCCACACGCCAGCATGCGTCACCGGTGCCGGGCGGTTGGATCCCGCCATTGACCAGACCCGCTCCGGCCCGATGGGTGAAACGGCGCCGCCCGACCTATGTCGAGGTCGCGAGTGTCTGCGAAATCCGGGGCGATTCAGCCGCCATGAAAGACCAGGAGTTCTACCAGCGGCCCGGGCGACGGATCGCCGAACATCGCAAGGCGCTAGGCCTCACCCATACCGACCTGGCCCAGGAATTGGGCGTGGCCCAGCAGACCATGGCGCACTACGAAGGCGGCACCGCCCGCATCGCCGCTGCGATGCTGCCCACCATCGCCCGCGTGCTCGGCGTGGCCATCGAAATGCTGATCGGCATGCCGGCCAGGCGCGGCGCCGGCAAGCGCGGGCCGGCGCCCAAGCTGCAACAGCAGCTCGAGCGCGTGCAATAGCTACCCAAGGCCCAGCAACAGGCGATCTCGAAGGTGTTGGATTGGAAACTTGCTGCGCACCAGTAGGTTCACCAATAGGCCCATGAAGCAGAAGGCCCGCATCTGCGGGCCTTCTGCTTCATTTACGATCAAAAAAAGGAACCTGGCCAGTTACAGGATGCCGTAATAGCCCGGCCGAAATGCAAGGATGCTCTCAGCCCGCAAATCGGGAGAATCCGGATCCACATCTATGCCAGGAATGTACGCGCTAACACCAGTCTTATTGGAAACAAATCCATCCGACTCTAGTTCAATTTTTGAGTCGTGACTTCTCATGAATGCCATTAATGATTCGATAGAAACATCGAGTAAGTCGACACCGTCAAAAATCGCATTCGCAGGCTTCGACAGTTCGACAGCTTCAACTTTATTTTCGGTGTCGTAATAAACGAAACATCCCAACTCAACATAGTGATCGGATGTGTTTGTAGAAGACGCTGATCTACGAAACTCCTCAAACCTTGACCCAATCAATTTCCTTACTTCTTCACGGAACTCGCCAAATCGAATTTCGCCTACGCTCACATGCGACTTAATCTCCATCAGTGTGCCTGCGCATTTGTTCGATGTGTTCGTCATATTTATCACCAAACTTCTGCTGGACATCGGCTATGCCCATTTCCTGAGCACCCTTGAAATCCCCGGACTCAATCATCTGCTGCTCGGTTTGCCGGTACTCCCTTGCCTCTCTTGAGTTGCCCCAACTTGCCGTTTTTTGGTGGTCTGCCTTATCCATAACGATGGCAGGGCCTGATGATCTCGACGAACCGCTGCCAACCGACGGGATGTGATGCCGCTCCAATCCTTCGCCCCGCTTGAGCTTCGAGTAAGCTCCACCCAGCTTCTCGCTCACCATCCTAACGCCCTTTGCGGCATCCTTGACATCACCGATGCTGACCGGCAACGCCTCACTTGCAATGGAAGCGCCAGCCAAAATCCTCTCTCCAGCCGACGCGTTCGGATTCATTACCGTCTTGGCATCACTCACCAACCCAGCCGTTGTGGCTGCGATATCCCCACCCTTGATCGCTAGCTTGATGAGCTTGGTCCAGATGCTGCGTCCATCCGGATCCGTGAACTTATACGGGTTGTTCGCTGCGTAGCAGTAGCGGCAGAGGTTCCACCCCGTGACCGTATCAACGGCAACTGCATCCGTACTTACGAACTTTCCGAGCAACGGGTCGTAATAGCGCTGTTGCATGTAGATCAGGCCGGTAGCCGCGTCCGCCACGTGCCCGGTGTAGTTCGGCCCGTCCTGCAGCGTCGGGCTGGTCTGATAGCCGTAGGGCTCGTACTCGCGGCGCTCGATCACCGTCTTAACACTGTTGGTGATCGCGACCGGCGTCCCCAGCGCTTCGGCGTGCTGGTAGGTCACTGTCGCCGCACCCCCGGCCAGCGGCACGGCTGACTCGGCCACCAGGCTCCCGCCCAGGTAGATGTACTGCCGGCGCTTGCCGCTGCGCTCGTCGCGCTGGAACAGCAGTTGGCCCGACTGGGCGTACAGGCTGTACACCAGCCCGGCGCTGCTGCTCGAGCGGATCCTGCGCCCCTGCACGTCGTAGCGATAGGTCTCCGGCCCGCCGGCGCGCATCCGGTTGCCGTAGTCGAACGTGTAGAACACGCCGTTCCTGTTGGCCAGGTTGCCCTGCGCGTCGTAGCCCAGGCCGATGACGCTCACGCCGCCGGCCATGACGTTGGTCAGGCGGTTGTGCGCGTCGTAGACGTAGGCCTGGTCGCGCGCCTGGCTGCCGCCGGTCACCGCGACGTGGGTCAGGTTGTCCAGTGCGTCGTAGCTGTAGCTGGCCGTGCCGAACATCGGCGAGGTGGCGCTGGTCAGCCGGTTCACGTTGTCGTAGACCATGTCCCGGTTGCCGCGGTTGCCCGCGACCGCATCGCTGATCGCCAGCACGTTGCCGACCGGGTCATAGTCGTAGCTGTCGTCGTGGATGGCGGTCGACCCGTTCAGGTCCTGGCTGCGGTCGGGCAGGCCGCGCGCGTTCTGGGTCAGCGTGTGGACGATGCCGTTGCCGTAGGTGAATCCGGCGATGGCCCCGTTCGGGTAGTACGTCACGTTGCTGGCGTAGCTGCCCGCCTGCGTGGGCTGGCCCAGGGCGTTGGGGGCGTAGCTGACCGTCAGGCTGTCGGGATAGACCAGCGTCGACAGGCTGGCGTTGCCGTCGTAGCCGTAGCCCACCGTCCAGGTGTTGCTGCCCGAAGCCTGCGACTCGCCCGTCAGCAGCCGCCGCTTGTTGTAGGCGTAGGTGTTGACCACGCTGCTGGCGCCGGCGTCGTTGTAGGTGGTCACGCTGGACGGCAGGCCGTCGGGGGTGTAGCTCCAGCTCTGGTTGCCGTTGGCGTCCGGGAACGTCAGTGTGCTGACGCGGTTGCGGGCGTCGTAGGTGCGCACGGCCTTGCGGGCGTTGATGGCCGTGGTGTTGCCGTCGGTGCTGCAGGCCGTGTCCTTGGGCAGGCCGCTGGCCGACCAGGCCAGGTTGCCGGCGGCGTCGTAGCCCATCAGCGTGGCGCCTTCGCGCTCGCCCTGGGTGTTGCCGATCTCGCGCTCGACGACGCGGCACAGCTCCTGGTACGCGTTGTACGTGTACTTGCGCGTGAGGGTGAGCGGCGCCGGCGTGGTGGTCACCGTAACCGTGATCGCGCTGGTGGTGGTGACGGCGCCGAAGTCGTCGGTGGCGCGCGCCTGCACGGTGTGCGTGCCCGACGTCATCGCGTCCCAGGTGGTGTCGTAGGGGCTGGTGGTGTCCTCGGCGACCTGGGTGCCATCGACCAGGAACTGGACGCTGGCGACGGTGCCATCGTTGTCGCCCGCGGTGGCGGCGAGCGGAACCTCGGCGCCCAGGCCATAGCTCGAACCGTTGGACGGTGAATCGAGATAGACGTAGGGCGCCACGTTGTCAGCGACCACCGTCACCTGCGCCGCGGCCGGGATGGCGGCCAGGTTCTGGTTGTCGTAGGCGATGGCCCGGACGGTGTGGCTGCCGCTCGTGGCGACCCAGTTGGCCGCGTACGGGCTGCTGCTGTCCTGGCCGACGGTCGTGCCGTCCACCTGGAATGTAACGTGGTCGACCGTGCCATCGGGGTCGCTGGCGGTGGCGGCGAACGTCACTGTCGTGCCGGCCAGATAATGCGAGCCGTTGGCCGGCGTGGTCAGGGTCGCCGACGGGGCCTGGTTGGGCGGCGGCACGGTCACGGTGATGGGCGGCGTGGTCGCTGTCGCCCCCTGGTTGTCGACGGCGCGGGCCTGGATGTTGAAGGTGCCGGTCGCCGCCCACCACGGGTAGGTGTAGGGACTGACCGTGTCCTGTCCGACCTGGGCGCCGTTGATCAGGAATTCGACGCGCACGACCGTGCCGTCCGGGTCGCTGGCGACGGCGAGGAACGAGACTTGGTCATCATTGTTGTAAACGGCACCATCGACAGGCCGGGTCAAGCTGACGCTCGGGGGCTGGTTCGGCGCGGCGACCGTGATGCTGGTCGATGCCGTGGTGGTGGAACCACCCAGGTTGTCGACGGCACGGGCCTGCAGCGCGTGGCTGCCGGTCGTCGAGGTCCAGCTGTAGGCGTAAGGGCTGCTCGCGTCCTGCCCGACCATCGCGCCGTCCACGAGGAACTCGACGCGGTTGATGCTGCCGCCGGTCTCGCTCGCGGTGGCGGTCATCGCCACCGTGGCGCCGGTGGTGTAGCTGGTGCCGTTCGCGGGCGCCGTCAGGCTTACCGTCGGCGTGGGTGCGGTCACCGTGATGGTGCTGGTGCCGGACGATGTCGTGCCACCCTGGTTGTCGAACGCACGGGCCTGCACGGTGTGGCTGCCGGTGGTCGCCGTAAAATTATAAAAAAACAGACTCGCCGTGTCCTGGAGA